>NZ_PSVI01000007.1:0-83462 GCF_002931415.1 Rathayibacter sp. AY1E8 | reverse complement strand
GAGGGGTTCCTCGACCTGGACGTGCGCGTCACCTGCTCCTCCGGCACCTACATCCGCGCGCTCGCCCGCGACCTGGGCGCGTCCCTCGGAGTCGGCGGCCACCTGACCGCGCTGCGGCGCACCGCGGTCGGCCCCTTCTCCGTGGCGCAGGCCGGCGAGATCGACGAGCTCGACGTCCCCGCCGCGCTCCTGCCGCCGACGCTGGTGGCGGGCGAGCTGTTCCCCCTGCTGCGCCTCGACGCCCAGGAGGCGGGCGATCTCGCGAACGGCAAGCGCATCCCGGCCCCGGAGGCGGTGGCGGGCGCGAAGGGCCTCCTCGC
Organism: Rathayibacter sp. AY1E8; assembly: GCF_002931415.1. Classification (NCBI taxonomy): domain Bacteria; kingdom Bacillati; phylum Actinomycetota; class Actinomycetes; order Micrococcales; family Microbacteriaceae; genus Rathayibacter; species Rathayibacter sp. AY1E8. The sequence goes on along the minus strand of NZ_PSVI01000007.1, from coordinate 83,142 downwards.
CGCGGTCGGCCCGGGGGAGCGGCTGATCGGCCTCGCCGAGCGGCGCGGCACCCAGCTCAAGAGCGTCGTCAACTTCCCGACCGAGGACCTGCGGACGGCCGCCTCGTGATCGAGTGGTTCACGATCCTCCAGGTGGGGATCGCCGTCGCGGCCGGCCTGCTCTGCCTCGTGCTCGGGCTGCTCGCCCGCCGTCCCTCGGACGTCTCGGTCGGCGCGACGGCGATCGTCGAGCTGCTGCTGATCGTCCAGCTGGCGGTCGCGATCGTGTCGCCGCTGGTCGGCAACCGCCCGTCGGGGAGCCTGCCGGAGTACTACATCTACCTGATCTCGGCGCTGCTCCTGCCGCTCGCGGCCGGGTTCTGGGCGCTCATCGAGCGGAGCCGCTGGAGCACCGTGATCCTGGGCGTCGCCTGCCTCTCGATCGCGGTCATGGTCTACCGGATGCACCAGATCTGGTTCTTCCAGAGCGCCTGATCGGGCCCGCCACCGGGCCCGGCCCGGCGAGCGCCTAGCATGGACGTGCGATGTCGAAACCAGCCAGCGATGCGTCCGGACGGGCCGCTCACGACCCCTCAGTCCCCTCGGCCCCCGGGAGCGGCGAGCCGACCCGTTCCGCCCGCTCGCGCGGGATCGGCAGCCTCCTGGTCGTGGTCTACGGGATCCTCGCGCTCGCCGCGACGGGGCGCTCCGTCTTCCAGATCATCGACCGGTTCGACGAGGCGCCGCTGGCGTTCTCGCTCTCGGCGCTCTCGGCCGTCGTGTACATCGTCGCGACGGTCGCCCTGATCGTCCCGGGCCGCGCCTGGCAGCGCGTCGCGTGGGTGACGATCACCTTCGAGCTGGTGGGCGTGCTCGTGGTCGGCGCGCTCAGCCTCCTCGCTCCGCAGCTCCTCGGGCTCGCGAGCGCCGACCCGTTCGGGCGCCAGTCGACGGTGTGGGCGGCCTTCGGCGCCGGCTACCTGCTCATCCCGCTCGTCCTGCCCGTGCTCGGCCTCTGGTGGCTCCGCGTGCAGGGGCGGCGCACGCCCCGGGCGGCCGCCTGATGCGCGTCGAGACCCGCCCCGGCGACCTGGCCGGGATCGGACCCTCCGCCGTCACGATCGGCAAGTTCGACGGCGTCCACTCCGGGCACCGGGCCGTCATCGGCCGGCTGCACGAGCGGGCCCGCGAGCAGGGGCTCGCCGCCGTCGTCGTCACCTTCGACCGCAATCCGCTCAGCGTGATCGCGCCGGAGAAGTGCCCGCCCGTCCTGGTCGGCAACGAGCAGAAGCTCGAGCTCCTCGCGGGGACCGGCGTGGACGCGACGCTGCTGCTCACCTTCGACGAGGCGTTCCGGGCGCTCTCACCCGAGCAGTTCGTCGAGCAGGTGCTGGTGGAGGCGCTCGAGGCCCGTGTGGTCCTCGTCGGCTCCGACTTCCGCTTCGGCGCCCGGGGAGCGGGCGACGTCGACCTGCTGCACGTGCTCGGCGGGCAGCACGGATTCGAGGTGGAGCTGATCGACGACGTGCGGCCCGAGGACGGCCGCCGCGTCTCCTCCACCTGGATCCGCGAGCTGCTGGCCGAGGGCGATGTGGAGCACGCGACGCGCCTGCTCGGGCACGAGCCCGTCGTCCGCGGCGTGGTCGTGCACGGAGCGAAGCGCGGCCGCGAGCTGGGCTTCCCGACCGCGAACCTCTCGCCGCAGTCGCAGGGCCTGATCCCGGCCGACGGCGTCTACGCGGGCCGGCTCACCACCGACGGCGTCACGCATCCCGCCGCGATCTCGGTCGGCAGCAACCCGACCTTCGTCGGAGTGCCGCCCAAGCAGGTCGAGGCGTACGTGCTCGATCAGACGCTCGACACCCTCGACCTCTACGACCGCGTGGTCGACGTGGCGTTCGTCGGCCGGATCCGCGGCCAGGTCGCCTACGAGGGCGTCGAGCCCCTCATCCGCCAGATGAACCACGACGTGGTGCAGGTCCGCGAGGTCCTCGGCATCGACTGAGCGGGATGCCGGGCGCCGCCTAGCAGGGGCCGCGGGCCCGCACCAGCGGGAGAGGTCCCGGGGCCATCGGCGTACCGTGGCCGCATGAGCGAAACCCCCTCCGACTCGGTGCGCCCCCTCGCGCTCGTCACCGGCGCGACCGGCTACATCGGCGGCCGGCTGACGCCGCGCCTCCTCGAGGCGGGCTTCCGGGTGCGTGTCCTGGTGCGCGACCCGCGCAAGCTGGTCGACGTGCCGTGGGCGGAGGAGGTCGAGGTCGCTCAGGGCGATCTCGGCGATCCGGAGTCGCTGGAGGCCGCGGTCGAGGGCGTCGACGTCCTCTACTACCTCGTCCACTCGATGGGCTCGGGCAACGACCACGCCCACTTCGAGGAGGTCGAGAGCCGCGCCGCGCACAACGTCGCCACGGCCGCGGAGTCGGCCGGCGTCGGCCGCATCGTCTACCTCGGCGGCCTGCACCCCGAGGGCCAGGAGCTCTCGAAGCACCTCCGCTCGCGCGCTGAGGTGGGCCGGATCCTGATGGAGTCGGGAGTGCCGACGATCGCCCTGCAGGCGGGCGTGATCATCGGCTCCGGGTCGACCTCGTTCGAGATGGTGCGCCACCTCACCGACGTGCTGCCGTACATGCCCGCGCCGCAGTGGGTGCGCAACTTCATCCAGCCGATCGCCGTGCGCGACGTGCTGCACTACCTGATCGGCTCCGCGTCGCTCGAGGACGCCACGCTCAACCGCACCTTCGACATCGGCGGGCCCGACGTGCTCCGCTACGGCCAGATGATGAACGGCTACGCGGTCGAGGCCGGGCTCCCGCAGCGGCCGATCGCGTCCCTGCCGGTGTTCACCCCGTGGCTGGCCTCGCAGTGGGTCAACCTGGTCACGCCGATCCCGCGCTCGCTCGCGGTGCCCATCATCGCCTCGCTGCAGTACGACTGCGTCGTGCACGAGCAGGACATCCGCGCGCTCATCCCCGACCCCGAGGGCGGGCTGACCTCCTACCGCCGCGCCGTCCGGCTCGCGCTGGGAAAGATGCAGGCGGGCGAGATCGAGACGAGCTGGCAGAACGCGGAGGTCGTCGGCGCTCCCAGCGATCCGCTGCCGAGCGACCCGGAGTGGGCCGGCCACACGGTCTACGTGGACCTCAAGGAGCGCCGCACCCAGGCCGACCCGGCCAAGCTCTGGCGCGTCATCGAGGGCATCGGCGGCACCAACGGCTGGTACTCCTTCCCGCTCGCGTGGGTGATCCGCGGCTGGATGGACCGCCTCGTCGGGGGAGTGGGCCTGCAGCGCGGGCGCCGCGACTCCGCGCGCCTGCACGCCGGCGACGCCCTCGACTTCTGGCGCGTCGAGGAGATCGAGCGGCCGAAGCTCCTGCGCCTGCGCGCCGAGATGAAGGTGCCCGGCGGGGCCTGGCTCGAGATGCGCGCCGAGCCCTCCGGAGACGGCGGCTCGGTCTACACGCAGCGCGCGGTGTTCTTCCCGCAGGGCCTCGCGGGCAGGCTCTACTGGTTCGCGATCCTGCCCTTCCACGGCATCATCTTCAACGGCATGGCCAACCGCATCACGGCCACCGCGGCCGACCTGCCGGACTCCGACGACGAGCGCTCCCCTGGCGGGCGCCGGGTGCAGCGGTGACAATGGAGGGGTCCGGCGGCGGCGAGGCCGCCCGGGACGCCGACGAGAGGAGCACGATGAGCGAACGGTCGAGTACGGACGCGGGGCGCGGACTCCAGCTGGGGAAGGTCCTCTTCATCGGGGACAGCATCATCCAGTCGGGAGCCTGGGGCGAGTGGCTGACGGAGTCGACGGTCGTCGACGAGGGAGTCGGAGGGGCCACCACGGCGGACGTCGTCGCGCGGCTCGCCGAGCTGGTCGCGCAGGAGCCGGACACGGTGGTGCTGCTGATCGGCACCAACGACCTCGCCTGGCACCGCACGACGGAGCACGTCGTGCGCAACATCGAGACGATCGTCGCGACGTTCCGGCGCGACCTCCCGGACGTGCGCATCCTGGTGACCTCGGTCCTGCCGCGCGGACACGAGTTCGCGCCGCAGATCCGCGAGATCAACCGCCACCTGTGGCAGTTCGCGCCCACGGCGCACGCGGGCTACCTCGACCTGTGGCCGGTGCTCGCGGGCGAGGACGGCGGGCTGCTCGAGCAGTACTCACCGGACGGCCTGCACCTCAACGAGGACGGCTACCGCGCGTGGCGCGAGGCACTGGGCCCGGCGCTCGAGGCGGTCGTGCGGATGCCTCCGCGGACCCGCCCGATCACGCTGCCCTACGACGAGTTCGCGCGGCCGAAGACGGCCTAGCGCAGCACCGTGGAGGGGGAGTCGATCGCAGGGTCGGCTCCCCTTCCGTCATTCCGTGGCCAGGGCGGCCTCGAAGGCCGCGAGGGCGTCCGCGGAGAAGAGGACGAACCGGACCTCGTCGAGTGCGCCGTCCGCGGTCGCCTCGCGGACCGTCTCTACCGCGATGCGCGCCGCGTCGTCCATCGGCCAGCCGTAGACGCCCGCCGAGACGGCCGGGAAGGCGAGCGTCCGCGCACCGAGACCGACGGCGGTGCGCACCGACTCGCGGTAGGCCGAGGCGAGGACGGCGCTGCGGTCCTCCGACCGCGAGTGGACGGGACCGACGGTGTGCACGACCCAGCGGGCGGGGAGGCGGCCGGCGGTCGTGGCGACCGCGGAGCCGGCGGGCAGACCGTCCGGCAGCTCGGTCCCGCGGAGCCGGCGGCACTCGGCGAGGATCTCCGGTCCGCCCGCGCGGTGGATCGCGCCGTCGACGCCGCCGCCGCCGAGGAGCGACGAGTTCGCCGCGTTCACGATCGCGTCGACGTGCTCGCGGGTGAGGTCGCCGCGCACGGCTCTCAGGGTGGTCACGACTCCTCCTCCAGGCTTCGTCCGAGGGCAGCGATCGCCGCAGGTCCCACGCGGCAGCAGCCGCCGATCAGATCCGCTCCCGCCGCGCGCCAGGAGGCGACCAGCGCGGGGTCGAAGGCCGCGTCGCCTGCCCAGCGACGCTCGACGGCGTCCCACTCCTCACCGCTGTTCGGGTACACGACGGCCAGCTTGCCGGTGACGGAGCGGGCGATGCGGACCGCCTCGGCGACGTCGCCGGGCGGGCAGCAGTTCACTCCCACGCCGACGACCTCCTCGGAGGCGGCGGCGACGGCGAGCGCCTCGGCCAGGGGCTCGCCGGACGCGGTGCGGCCCGAACGGCCGCTCACGCAGATCCAGGCGGGGACCGAGGAGCCCGCGAGGGCCTCCACGACGGCCCGCACCTCCCGCACCGACGGGATGGTCTCGACGGCGAGCAGGTCGGGCCCGGCCGCGGCCAGGGTCTCCAGGCGCGGGCGGTGCCAGGCGGCGAGCTCGCCGACGGTGAGGCCGTCGTCGCCGCGGTACTCGGAGCCGTCGCCGAGGCTCGCACCGAAAGGGCCGACGGAGGCGGCGACCCAGCCTCTCTGCGCGCGCCGGGCCAGGTTGACGCTCTCCCGGAGGGCGCGCTCGACGAGGCCCGGGGCCAGCCCCGCGGCTGCGAATCCGCTCGCGGACACCTGGTAGCTCGCGGTCACCGCGACCCGGGCGCCCGCCTCGGCGAAGGCGCGGTGCGCGGCGACGACCCGGCCGGGCTCCTCCAGCAGGACCCGGGCGCTCCAGAGCGAGGAGTCCACCGCGGCGCCCTGCGCCTCCAGCTCCGTGCCCAGGCCCCCGTCGAGCAGCAGCGGGCGCACCCGCGCCGCGGCGACGAGGCCGGCGGTCACGAGCGGTTGTTGGAGAGCTCGAAGATCTTCACGAGCTCGGCGATGGCCGCCTCGCGGGCGTCTCCGCCCTCCTCGAACATCGCGGTGATGTGCGTGCGGAGGTGGTTCTCGACGATGAGCTTGTTGAGCGAGCCGAGCGACTTCTGGATCGCGAGGGACTGCGTGACGATGTCGACGCAGTAGTCCTCGTTCTCGATCATCCGCTCGAGGCCGCGCATCTGGCCGCCCAGGATCCGGGCACGGTGCAGCGAGCGCTTCTTGAGGTCCTCGATCACTCCTCCAGCCTACGCGCCGCAGGCGGTACCCGGGCGGGGTATGCGCGCCTACGATCGAGGGGTGAGCACCCGCAAGCCGTCCCGCGCGACCGCCGCCCGCTACCCCTCGCGCGACCGCGCCCGCATGGCGCTCGCGCCCGGGATCCTCGGCGCGATCGTGCTGCTGGCCGGGCTCGCCCTCGTCGGCTCCGACGCCTACGACTTCATCCGCTACCCGGTCGCGATCCTCGCGGCGGTCATCGGCTGGTTCGCGATCCAGGCGCGCGCACTCCTCTGGCTGATCGGGCTCGTCCCCGTGCTCGTGCTGTGGAACCCGGTGCTGCCGTTCGCGTTCCCGGACGCGATCTGGTTCTCGCTGAGCCTCGCCGCGGTCGGCGTCTTCGTGGCGGCGGGTCTCGTGATCCGCGTCCCGACCCCGGAATGACGACGAGCGCGACCGTCCGCGCGGCGGAGCGCCGACCGGACCGCCCCGAGGAGTAGACTGGCGCCGCACCCGCACGCCGGGGATGCTGCGACCGGGTCCCAGACCCGTTGCTCGGAGCTCCCGACGGCCACCGGATGCACCGACGCCCGACGCCTCCCCGGAGGCGATCCGGCGGATGCACGGCGACGGCAGCGCGCGGGAACCCCTCCTCCGCCCCCCGTCACACATCGAGGAGGAGCATGGCTCGCAGCGGCCAGCGTCAGTCCGGTCAGACGCGACGAGCGTCGAACGCCGCCGGGAGCCGACCCCGATCGCGCTCGCGCGGCGTGGACAACGCGGGGATCATCCCGATCCTCGCCCGCCGCGTCCGCGAGGTGGAGGCGAAGGCCCAGACCGGCAAGGTCGGGCCGACCAACCGGACGAAGTTCCTGGTGATCGCCCTCCTGATGCGCGAGGAGCGCAAGCGGGTCAAGGTCGATCCCTCGCTCAGCGACGCGCAGCGCGCCGAGGAGATGAAGCGCCTCGACGGCATCGCCACGATCCTGGCCAAGACGGCCGCCCGCGACACCAGCCTGATCGCGCTGCTCGAATCGGAGGCCGGCGTCACGGCGGCCGCGCAGAAGCTCCGCCGCGACTGGCTGCTCGAGGCGGGCGCGGAGCTCAGCCCCGACGAGCTGCTCATCGTGACCGAGCCGGAGCCCAAGCCCGAGGTGCCGGTCAACCAGGTCGTGCCGCAGTCGGTGCGCGCCCGCCAGCTGGCGAACCCCTTCCTCCCGCCGGACTTCTCGATCGCCGAGGCCTCGGCTCCGGCGCCGCGCCGCAGGCTCGACGACTGGGAGCTGCTCGGGCCGCTCTTCAAGGCGTTCGAGTACGGAGCGGGCGGACGGGCCGCGAGCATGGAGCTCCCGGAGCCGCCGAAGCTCGACCGGGTCTCGCCGCGCGGCCGCGAGCTGATGCCGCACCAGGCGCGCTTCATCGAGAGCGCCCGCGAGGGGCACCGCAGCTTCCTGCTCGCCGACGAGCCGGGTCTGGGCAAGACCGCGCAGAGCCTCCTCGCCGCCTCGGTGGTCGGGGCGTACCCGCTGCTCGCGGTGGTGCCGAATGTGGTCAAGATGAACTGGGCGCGCGAGGTCGAGCACTGGACCCCGCAGCGGCGCGCCACGGTCATCCACGGAGACGGCGGCACGCTCGACGCTTTCGCCGACGTGGTCATCGTCAACTACGACATCCTCGACCGGCACATCGGCTGGCTCGGGAGCCTGGGCTTCCGCGGCATGGTCGTCGACGAGGCGCACTTCATCAAGAACCTCCGCTCGCAGCGCTCGCAGAGCGTGCTCGCGCTGGCGTCGAGGATCCGCGAGACCACTCCGGGGCACGATCCGCTGATGATCGCGCTGACCGGCACCCCGCTGATCAACGACGTCGACGACTTCCGCGCCATCTGGCGCTTCCTCGGCTGGATCGACGAGACCAAGCCGGGGCCGGAGCTGATGGGCCGCCTCGAGGAGACGGGCCTCACCCCCGCCGACACGGGCTTCTACCCGGAGGCGCGCGAGGCCGTGATCGACCTCGGCATCGTCCGGCGCAAGAAGATCGACGTCGCCGCCGACCTGCCGTCGAAGCGGATCGTCGACCTGCCCGTCGAGCTGGACGACGACCTCGGCCGCTCCATCCAGAAGGCCGAGCGCGAGCTCGGCGCCCGCATGCTGCAGCGCTTCAGGGCGGTCACCTCCTCGATCACGCACGAGCTCGACGACGACGAGCGCGAGCGGTTCATCCGCATCGTGGCGCAGAGCGAGCTCGAGGAGTCGAAGTCGGCCAAGACCGGCGAGAACGTCTTCACCATGGTGCGCCGGATCGGCCAGGCCAAGGCGGCGCTGGCCGCCGACTACGCCTCGCAGCTGGCCCGCTCGGTGGGCAAGGTCGTCTTCTTCGCGAAGCACATCGACGTGATGGACCAGGCGGAGGACACGTTCGAGAAGCGCGAGCTGACGTCCGTCTCCATCCGCGGCGACCAGACCGCGGCGTTCCGCCAGACGCAGATCGACGCCTTCAACGAGGACCCGGACGTCTCTGTCGCCGTGTGCTCGCTCACCGCGGCGGGAGTCGGCGTGAACCTGCAGGCGTCCTCCAACGTGGTGCTCGCCGAGCTGTCGTGGACCTCGGCCGAGCAGACGCAGGCGATCGACCGCGTGCACCGCATCGGCCAGGAGGAGCCGGTGACGGCGTGGAGGATCATCGCGGCGCACACGATCGACGCGAAGATCGCCGAGCTCATCGACGCCAAGGCCGGTCTCGCCGCCCGGGCGCTCGACGGCGCGGACGCCGAGACGGCCTCGGCCGACACGGTGCAGCTGGACGCCCTCATGCACGTCCTGCGCGAGGCGATCGGCTGAGCGCACCCGACCGGGCCGGCTGAGAGCTCAGCCGGTCCGGGCGAGCGGTGCGGCGAAGAAGTCCTTCTCGAACGAACTCGACCGCAGGAACGCGTCCCTCATCGCGGCGCGCTGCCTCGGTGAGGCGTCGCGGGCGGCCTGCTCCGTGAACTCGATCGCCCGCTCGGTGGCCGTCGCGAAGACCGGGTCGCCGTACGTGAGCAGCCAGTCCGCGTAGGGGTGCTCGGGGTGCCCGGAGGCGGCGAGGCGCGACCCGACGTCGGCGTAGAGCCAGAAGCAGGGGAGCAGGGCGGCGACGATCTCGCCGTAGCCGCCCCGCGCGGCGACCGCGAGCAGGTGGTCGGTGTAGCCGCGGGTCACGGGCGCGGGAGCCGCGTCCCTGGTCCCGAGCCGGTCGCGGTGCAGCTGCGCCTCCGCCGCGAGGGCGGACGCCGAGCCCTCGGCCCAGAAGACCTGCTCGGCGGTGGTCGGTGCGCGTTGCGCCGCCACGGCCAGGACGCGGGCGTACTCGGTGAGGTAGAGAGCGTCCTGCTCGAGGTACCACTCGAAGTCCTCCCGCCCGAGGGAGCCGTCGCCGAGGGCCCGCACGAACGGGAGCGCGTCGATCTCGTCGCGGAGGGTCCGCGTCCGCTCCCAGACGTCCGCGCAGAACGCCGGAGGACGTTGCCGGTGGAAGTGGTCGATCGGGCCGTTGCCGGAGCCGACCTCGAGAGCGTCGGCGGCGCGCAGGGCGCCGGTCAGCCACTCCTTGGCCTCCGTCAGCGCCTCGACCAGGGCGTCGGAGGAGGCGTCGCGCCCGGCCAGGAGCGTCGCCATCGCGGACGAGAGCGAGCACCCGGTGCCGTGCGTGTTCGAGGTGGCGACGCGCTCGCCGGGGACCTCGCGTACGAGGCCGTCGGGGGTGACGATCGCGTCCGGGGTGGCGGGGCCGTCGAGGTGGCCGCCCTTCACCAGCACGGCGGCGTCGAGGGAGCGGGCGAGCATCGCCCCCTGCGCGAGCGCGGCCGGCCAGTCGGAGGCGGTCGGCTCTCCGGCCAGCACGCCCAGCTCGGGGAGGTTCGGCGTCACCAGGTCGGCGCGGCGGAGCAGGTCGCGCACGGCGTTCTCCGCCTCGGGAGCGAGCAGCCGGTGACCGCTGGTCGCGACCATCACCGGATCCACGACCACGACGGGCGGGCGGACCTCATCGAGCCACTCGGCGACGACTCCGGCGTACTCGGCCGTGGCGAGCATCCCGATCTTCACCGCGTCGATCGTGACGTCGTCGCTCACCGCGTCGAGCTGCTCGCGGAGGAACGCGGCGGGCGGCAGGTGCACGGAGCGGACCCCGTGCGTGTTCTGGGAGACGAGCGCGGTGACGACCGCCATGCCGTAGCCGCCGAGCGCGCCGATCGACTTGAGGTCGGCCTGGACGCCTGCACCGCCGGTCGGATCGGTGCCGGCGATGCTGAGGACACGGGGGACGCGGGCGCCGGCGGTCACCGGTCCCACTCCGCTCGGATCAGGCGGGCGGCCGCCGCGGGGTCGGCGGCCGTGCAGAGCGCCGACACGACCGCGAGGCCGGCCGCACCGGCGAGGCGGAGTGGCCCCGCGTCCGCGGCTCCGACTCCGCCGATGGCGACGCAGGGCAGCGCCGTGGCCGCGGCGAGGGCGGCGAACCCGTCGACACCGAGGGGAGCGGGGTGGTCGGGCTTGGTCGCCGTGGGCCGGATGACGCCGACGCCGAGGTAGTCGACCGTCCCCGCGGGCAGGGCGCGGACGGCGGCGAGGTGCTCGGGGGTGTTCGCGGTGAGCCCGATCACCGCGTCGGGTCCGAGCAGCGAGCGGGCGGCGGTGACGGGGAGGTCGGACTGCCCGAGGTGGACGCCGTGGACGCGGGCGCCCGCGAGGCGGGCGGCGAGGGCGACGTCGACGCGGTCGTCGACCAGCAGGGTCGTGCGCTCGTCGAGGACGGCGGCGACGGCCCGGGTCAGGGCGACGAGCTCGGCGGCGGGGGCGTCGTGATCGCGGATCTGCACGGTCGTGACTCCGCCCCGGACGGCGGCGGCGACCACCGCGGGCACGCCGCGCGGGCCGCACTGGGCGGTGTCCGTGACGAGGTAGAGCGAGAGGTCGAGGCTCATGCGATCCGCGCCCCGGCCTCGGCGTCGGCCGGCTGGAGGGCAGCGAGGGCGTCGAGGAGGCCGACGGCGAAGGACCCGGGACCGCTGCTCGCGGCGGCGGCCCGCTCGGCGGCGAGGCCCCAGACCGCGGAAGCGCTGACGGCCGCGTCGAGCGGGCGGGCGCCCGCGCCGAGGAACGCCGCCATCACGGCGCCGAGCGCGCAGCCGCCGCCGGTCACGCGGGTCAGCAGCGGGTGGCCCCCCGTGACCCGTACGATCCGCTCGCCGTCGGTGACGAGGTCGACCGCTCCCGAGACGGCGACCACGCCGCCGGTGCGGCGGGCGAGGACGCGGGCGGAGTCGAGCGCCTGCTCGGCGGTGTCGACGGCGTCCACGCCGCGGCCGCCCGCACCGGCTCCCGCGAGGGCGAGGATCTCGGAGGCGTTGCCGCGGATGATCGCGGGCCGCGCCTCGAGCAGCTCCACCGCCAGAGCGGTGCGGACGGGCAGCGGGCCCACGGCGACCGGATCGAGCACCCACGGGGTGCCGGCGCGTCCGGCCGCGGCGACCGCCTCGCGAGCACCCTCGCGCTGCTCCGCTCCGGGCGTGCCGAGGTTGACGAGCACCGCGGAGGCGAGGCCCGCGAAGACGCCCGCCTCGCCGGGCAGGTCGCACATCGCCGGGCTGGCGCCGAGGGCCAGGAGGCTGTTGGCGGTGAAGCCGGTGACGACCGCGTTCGTGATGCACTGCACCAGGGGCCCGGCGGCGCGGAGCTCGGCGAGATCGCGACCCACGGACGCCGGGTCGGGCGCCGTGTCGGCGGGGAGGGTCGGGTGGACAGGCGTGCGAATGCTCATTCGCGACATCCCTTCGCTAGTACGAACTAGATCAGGTTCAACGGGTCTTCTCTCAGCCCTGGCGGGCACCCCGTGTCACTGCGCACGACCCTAGCAGCGGGCGCGGGCGCGCTCGCTGCTGCAGTGCGAGAGGAGGGAGCGGGCCGTCGTCGCCCCTTCGCCCGTGAGCGGCCGCTCAGCCGGTGAGGATCGTCGAGTCGCCGCGCGGCCCCACCGCGACGCGGAGGCCGATCGGAAGCCGCTCGCGCATCGCGTCGACATGGCTGATCAGGCCGATCGTCCGACCGCCCGACCGCAGCTCGTCGAGCGTGCTGAGCGCCGTCTCGAGCGTCTCGGCATCGAGCGAGCCGAAGCCCTCGTCGATGAACATGGTCTCGAGCGAGATGCCGCCGGACTGCGCCGTCACCACGTCGGCGAGGCCGAGGGCGAGGGCGAGCGAGGCGAGGAACGTCTCGCCGCCGGAGAGCGAGGCGGGCTGCCGGCGGACGCCGGTGAAGGCGTCGAGCACGTCGATCCCGAGGCCGGAGGCGGCGCCGCGGTAGGCGAGCGAGTCGTCGTGGGCGAGCGCGTAGCGGCCGCCGGTCATCGCGTCGAGGCGGAGGTTCGCCGCGGTCACGATCTCCTCCAGACGTCCGGCGAGGGCGAAGGCCTCGAGGTCCATCCGGCGCGTGTTCTGCCCCCGGCCGGAGACGGTCTCGGCCAGCGCGCGCAGCTCCTCGTGGCGGCGGAGGCGCTCACCCAGCACCGCGAGGCGGCCCGCGGCCGTCGCGGCGAGCTCGGCCAGGCGCTCCGAGCGGTGCTCGAGCACGGAGAGGCCGGCTCGCGCCTCGTCGCGACGGGCGGAGGCCTCGCGCGAGCGCCCCTCGGCGTCGGCGAGGTCGACGGCCGTGCCCGGCAGTCCGCGGAGCTCCGGGTCGGCGAGCACCGCCTCCGTCGCGCTCCGCCGTCGCTCGTGCTCGGCGACGACGGCCTCGGCCCGCGCCCGGTCCCCGCTGGCCAGCGCGGCCGACTCGGCCTCCTCGGCGGTCGTGAAGCCGCGCTCGGCGAGGACCTCGGCGAGCTCCTCCCGGGCGGCGGCGGCGGCCTCGGACCGCGAGACGGCCGCCTCCTCGGCCTCGACCAGGGCGACGGCACGACGGCGCTGGGCGTTCAGCTGCTCGACGCGCGAGGCGACGCTCGTCGCGCCGTCGCGGAAGGCCTCGACGCGCTCCCGCAGCAGCCGCAGCGCTTCAGCGGCGAGGGCGGACTCGTCGGCGCGGGCGCGGTGCTCCTCGCGAGCGGCGTCCCGCCCGGTCGTGAGAGCGTCGATCCGGGTGCGCAGCCGGATGCGCTCGCGCCGCAGCTCCTCCATGCGGGCGGCGGCGCGGCGCGCCGAGGCGAGCCGCTCCTCGTGCGCCGGGCGGAGCGACTCCGGATCCGCGTCCTCGCCCACGCGCTCCTCGAGCGCCGCGAGAGCCCGAGCCGCGGCTCCCTCGCGCTCGCGGGCGCCGTCGAGGGCGGCGGCGGCGCGCTCCACCGCGACGCGGGCCCGGTCGAGGTCGTCGGTGCCGACCGTCGTCGGGCCGTCGTGCTCGGCCGGGCGGGGGTGCTCGCACGAGCCGCAGACGGGGCAGGGCTCGCCCGGCTCCAGCCGCTCGGCGAGCTCCCCGGCGAACCCGGCGAACCGGCGCGCGATCAGGGCGGCCTGCTCCGCGGCGCGCTCGCCGTGGACGCGCGCCGCGTCGGCGTAGGCCGTGCGGAGCCGCTGCAGGCCCGCCGCAGTGAGATCGCGCTCGAGGGCCGCGGCGATCCTCCGCTCGAGCGCGGCGAGCTCGTCGACGCGCGCGGGGACGGCGGCGGCCTCCCCGGCCAGGGACTCCTCCTCGCCGGCGAGCGCGTCGACGCGAGCGGGCAGCTCGCGCAGCTCCGCCTCGATCCCGGCGAGCGCGGTCGCCGCCGCCTGCTCGGCGCGCGCGGACCGCTCGGCGACGCGCTCCGCGTCGGGGAGCCGGCGCTCCTCTGCCAGCGCCTCGGCGAGGGCGCCGAGGACAGCGGCGAGCCGTTCGGCCGTCTCGGCGGCCGGGCCCCCGGACGCGTCCCCGTAGGCGTCGGCGGCGAGGTCGCGCTGCTGCCGGGCGGCCCGCTCCTTCTCGGCGGCTGCCCGGGCGGAGCGGAGCAGCGGCAGCACGCCGTCGGCCCGGCGCGCGCGCTCGATCGCGGCCCGCTGCTGCTCGACGTGCGCCTCGGCGACCACGAGCTCCTCCGCCTCGATGAGGGCGCGCCGGCGCCGCTCCTGGCCCCGGGCGGTGCGCCGGGCCTCGTCGAGAGCGGCGCCCGCGGCCTCGTGCGCCGCGTCGGCCGCGGCGGAGCCGGCCCGGGCCGCCTCGAGCGGAGCGGCGAGCCGCGCCGGCAGCCCGGCGAACCAGGCGGCGTCCGGCAGAGGCGGCTCGGCTCCGTCATCGAGGAGCCGGACGGCCTCGTCCGCGAGCGCCGTCACGGCCGCGCGCTCCTCCTCGAGCCCGACGGCGCTCGCGTCGCGCTGCTCGAGCAGGCGGCGGCGGAGCAGATCGAAGCGCTCGGTCGCGAAGAGCGTGCGCAGGAGCCGCTGCCGGTCGTCGTTCTTCGCGAGCAGGAACTCGTGGAAGCGGTTCTGCGCCAGCAGGATCACCTGGAGGAACTGGTCCTTCGTCAGGCCGACGATCCGGCCGATGTCGGCGCCCACCTCCTTCGCGCTCGACGAGAGCCCGACCCAGGCGCCGTCGACCTGCTCCAGCAGCTCGACCTTCGCCGGCTGGGTCGTGGTGCCGGTGCCGCGCCGTTTCGGCCGCTCGTACTCGGGCGAGCGCCGGACGCGGTAGACGCGCCCCGCCGCCTCGAAGTCGAGCTCGGCGAAGGTCTCGTCCTCGGGGCCGCTGTGGTCGCTCCGGAGGCGCGAGGCGGTGCCGTCGAAGCGGGGGACCGAGCCGTAGAGCGCGAACGCGATCGCGTCGAGGATCGTCGACTTGCCCGCTCCGGTGCGCCCGGCGATGAGGTACACGCCCACGTCCTCGAGCCGGTCGAAGTCGACGCACTGCTCGGCGCGGAACGGTCCGAGTCCGGCGAAGGCGAGTCGGCGGATCCTCACCGCAGAGCCTCGGCCTCGACGGCCGCGAGCGCGTCGAGGGTGAGGGCGCGCTCGGTCTCCGTGGCGCCGTGACCGCCGCGGACGTGGGCGAGGAAGTCGTCGACGACCTCGACGTCGCTCCGCCCGCGGATCCGCTCGGCGTACGCGCGCGGCTCGGCCGCGGCGTGCGGGGGCCGGTGCTCGAGCGTCGCGCAGCCGGGGAAGCGCGACTGCAGGCGCGCCATCGCGTCGAGCGGGCGCACGGGATCGGTGAGCACCGCCGAGACCCAGTCGCCCTCCACCTCGGCCAGGGAGGGATCGCGCAGCAGCTGCTCGAGCTCGCCCTCGATCACGCTGAGCCTCCTCGGCACGGGGAGCGGCGACCACTCGACGCCCTCGAGCCCCTCGGGCCCGATCGTCACCAGCCAGGCGCCGCGCGGCTTCGACGCCTCGCCGAACGAGTAGTGCAGCGGCGCTCCGGAGTAGCGCACTCCCGGCAGCAGCTCGGCGCGTCCGTGGATGTGCCCGAGCGCCGCGTAGTCGGCCGCGGCGAAGTGCTCGACCGAGACGTAGTCGAGCCCGCCCGCCGTGATGTCGCGCTCGAGGACCGCGGCCGGGGCTCCGACCGCGAAGCAGTGCGCGAGCACGACCCAGGGACGGCCCGCCGCCTCGGCGGCGGCGCGCACCCGCGCCATCGCGAAGGCGAGCACGTCCTCGTGGCGGCGCAGCTGCTGCTCCGGGTGCCGGTGGCGGTAGAGGGCGGGCTCGAGGAAGGGGATGCCGTGGACGCCGACCTCGAGCCCGGACGCGTCCCGCAGCACGACCGGCTCGGCGTACGCCTCGGGGTCGGTGAGGACGTGGACGCCCGCCCCGCGCAGGAGCCCGGCCTGGAAGCCGAGCCGGGCGGGGGAGTCGTGGTTGCCGCTGGTGAGGACGACCTCGGCGCCGGCCGCGCGGATCGCCTCGAGCGTGCGGGTGAGGAGGGTGTAGTGCTCCGCGGCGGGCACGGCGGAGTCGAAGACGTCGCCGGCGATCAGCACCGCGTCCACGCGCTCGGCCCGCACCGTCTCGACCAGGGCCTCGAGCACGGTCGCGAGCGCCGCCGTCGTGGAGTGCCCGTGGAAGGTGCGGCCGATGTGCCAGTCCGAGGTGTGCAGCAGCTTCACGGTCGTCCTTCCTCTGCGTCGTCCGGGGGAGCGCCTCCAGGCTAGTGAGGCCCTCCGACACCGGCGGCGCAGCGGACACCTCCCGTTCACCGGGAGGTGCACAATAGGGCGTCGGTCGAGCAGAGGAGATGGTCGTGAAGCTGCCCCGCGTCCCCGCGACGATCCTGGGTCTGGGCTCGCGCACCCGCGCCGCCGCCGAGGACACCGCTCCCATCCAGCGTCTGCGCCCGGACGACGAGCCGGCCCGCACCAGCACGGTCGACAACGCGATCTACCAGGACGGCCGCCGGGTCGTCTCACCCGGCAGCATCCCGGAGGCGCTCGCCGCCCTGCAGAAGCTGCCCGACGCGATGGCGTGGATCGGGCTGTACCGGCCGAACGCGGCCGAGCTCGCCGCGCTCGAGGACGAGTTCTCGATGCACCCGCTCGCCCTCGAGGACGCGATCAGCGCGCACCAGAGGCCCAAGCTCGAGCGGTACGGCAGCGACATGTTCGTGGTGCTGCGCGCCGCCAGCTACTCCGACCAGCGCGAGGAGGTCGACTTCGGCGAGCTCCACCTGTTCGTGGGGTCGAACTTCGTCGTCACGGTCCGCCACTCCGAGAAGCCCGACCTCTCGCTGGTGCGGCGGCGGATGGAGGCCGATCCGGAGCTGCTGCGCGTCGGCCCGGTCGCCGTGCTGTACGCGATCCTCGACGCCGTCGTGGATCAGTACTCGCCCGTCGTCGCCGGTCTCGAGAACGACATCGACGAGATCGAGGCGCAGGTCTTCGAGGGCGACCCGGCGGTGTCCCGACGCATCTACGAGCTCAGCCAGGAGGTGCTGGACTTCCAGCGTGCGGTCGCTCCGCTGACCGGCATGCTCGGGCGGCTCGTCACCGACTTCGAGGTGTTCCAGTCGGATGTGGAGCTGCGCCGCTACATCCGCGACGTCGCCGACCACGTCGCGCTCGTCACCGAGCGGGTCGACGGCTTCCGCACCACGCTGCGGGAGATCCTGGCGGTGAACGCGACCCTCGTCGCCCAGCGCCAGAACGAGGACATGAAGAAGCTCGCGGAGGTGGGCAACCAGCAGAACGACGAGGTCAAGCGGATCTCCGCCTGGGCGGCCATCTTCTTCGCGCCGACCATGATCTCGAGCATCTACGGCATGAACTTCGACGTGATGCCCGAGCTGCACGTGGCGTGGGGGTACCCAGCGGCGCTCGCGGCGATGCTCGCCTCGAGCGTGGTGCTGCACCGGCTCTTCAAGCGGTGGGGCTGGCTCTGAGCCCGCGTCCCGCGACGTGTCAACACCGTGACGGTCCCGGAGGCTCCGCGTAGCGTCGCTCGCGGGCCGTCCGGCCCCTGAACGGAGGGACTCCCGATGACTCCGGAGGACACGACCACGACGGCCCCGCGGCCCCGCTCCCTCTGGCGGGCGGGCGCGGCTCCGATCCCCTCCGACGAGTTCGTGCCGGGCGCGCACTACGACGACGTCGTGGTCGGCGCCGGGCTCACCGGGCTGGTCACCGCGCTCCTCCTGCAGCGGACCGGCCGGCGCGTGCTGGTGCTGGAGGCGCGGGAGGTCGGCGCCGTCACGACCGGGAACACGACGGCGAAGCTCAGCCTCCTGCAGGGAGCGCACCTCTCCCGGATCGCGGAGCGCAACATCCCCGCGGTGACCGAGGCCTACGTCGCGGCGAACCTCGCGGGCTTCCGCTGGCTGCTCGACTACTGCGAGGGCGCGGGCGTGCCGGTGCAGAGGCGCACCGCCTACAGCTACGCGCAGACGCCCGAGGGCGTGGACGCCGTCCTGAAGGAGCACACGACCGCGCGCCGCTTCGGCCTCGCGACCCGCCTCGTCGGCGAGCTCGACGTGCCGTTCCCCAGCACGGCGGCCGTCGCCCTCGACGACCAGGCCCAGTTCGACCCGATGGACGTCCTCACGGCGCTCGCCGCCGACTTCCGCGCCGCCGGGGGCACCCTGGTGCAGGGCGTCCGGGCCCTCGGGATGCGAGCGACCGCTCCCGTCCGGGTCCGCACCAGCGCGGGCCCGGTGACCGGGGACCGGGCCTACCTGCTCACGGGGGCGCCGATCCTCGACCGCGGCCTCTACTTCGCCAAGATCGCCGCGCTGCGCTCGTACGCGGTCGCGTTCCGCACCGACGCGCCGATCCCCGACGGCATGTACCTCTCGGTCGACGAGCCGTCCCGCTCCGTGCGCCACGCCGAGCGCGACGGCGAGCGGCTCCTCCTGATCGGCGGCAACGGCCACCCGGTGGGGCGCAGGCCCGTCACCTCGGAGGCGGTGGACGACCTGGTCGCCTGGACGCGGCGGTCCTTCCCGGGGGCGGAGCCGGTCGCGCAGTGGAGCGCCCAGGACTACGAGCCGTTCCACCGCGTGCCGTTCGTGGGCTGGCTGCCGCGGGGCCGCGGACGGATCTTCCTGGCGACCGGCTACGACAAGTGGGGGATGACCAACGCGGTGCAGGCCGCGCTGACGCTCGTCGCCGACCTCGAGGGCGGGACGCCGGCCTGGGCGAGGACGCTGCACCGCCGGCCCACGCTGCCGCGGGTGATGGCGGAGGGGCTCGGCGCCGGGCTGGCGGTGGGCGCCTGGTACGCCCGCGGGTGGTCGGCAGCGCTCCGCGCGCCCCGCTCGGCCGAGGTGGTGCCGGCGGAGGGCCAGGGCTCGCTCGCCCGCGACGGCCTGCAGCCCGTCGCGGTCTCCACCGTGGAGGGGCGGCGCTGCGCGGTGTCGGCGGTGTGCCCGCACCTGGGCGGGATCGTCACCTGGAACGACTCGGAGCGCAGCTGGGACTGCCCGCTGCACGGCTCTCGCTTCGCAGCCGACGGGACGGTGCTGGAGGGGCCGGCGGTCGAGCCGCTCGCCCCGCTGGGCTAGGACGGCCGCCGGCTCAGCGGAGCCGACGGCCGAGGCAGGCCCCGCGGAGCAGGCGGCTCAGTCCTCGTCCGCTCCGGGCTCCGCGACCTCGTCGCCGTCCGCGCCCGAGGCGTCGCCGGTCGTGTGCAGATCGGTGTCGCCCGGGATGCTGAAGTCGCTCAGCGGGTCCAGGGGCTTCTTGTCGTCGGTGTCGTCGCTCATGCCTGCCACCCTACGAGCGTCCGGCGAGGCGCTGCACCGCGGCGACCGGGATCGACAGCCACTCCGGCCGGTTGCGCGCCTCGTAGATCGCCTCGTAGACGGCCTTGTCGAGCTCGAACGCGTCGAGCACCGCCCGGTGCGCGGTGACCGCGTCGCCCGCCTGCTCGGCGTAGCCCTCGAGGAACGCGGCACGGCTCGCCGCCGCCCACGCCGCCCTCGAGGCGCCCGGCTCGGCCTGCTCGTGCGCACCCGCCGCGTAGTCGAAGGAGCGCAGCATCCCCGCCACGTCGCGAAGGGCCACGTCGGGAAGACGGCGCTCGTGCATGGGCCGCAGCGGCTCGCCCTCGAAGTCGAGGAGCACCCAGCCGCGATCGGGCACGGACAGGACCTGCCCGAGGTGGTAGTCGCCGTGGATGCGCTGGAGCCTCGGCCACGGCGCGGTCTCGGCGGCGCGGAACACGGCCTCGATCGCCTCCGAGTCCTCGGCGATCACGGGGACCTCTGCCGAGGCGATGCGCAGGCGACGGCGCATGGCCGCGACCATCCGCTCGACGACCTCGGACGTGGTGTCCTCGGTCGGCATGACTTCCGCCAGCGTCGCGTGCACCTCGGCGGTGGCGCGGCCCAGCTCGCGGGCGGGTCCGGTGAAGTCGGAGTCGGCGGCGACCGCCTCGAGGGCGACGCGCCACGCGTCCTGGACCCCGGGGAGGAACTCCTGCGCGAAGGCGAGGTGCCCGAAGGCGCGGCCCGTCTCCTCGCCCTCGTCGTCCCACTCGCCGGTCACGTTGCCGAGCACGGGCGGGACGAGGGCGCTCCCGGCGGCGTTGAGCGCCGACTGCACCGTCACGTCCGGGTTGTCGCCGTGGTGGAGGGCGCGGAAGACCTTGACGATCACCGGGGTCGCGTCGGATCCGTCGTCGGCGGTGGTGCGGACGATCACCGAGGTGTTCGACTGCTCGCCGCTGAGCACCTTCGAGGACGCGAACGCCCCGATCGCGGCACCCGGCTGCCGGTGGCCCTCGGCGCGGGCGCCGCCCTGGGCGCCGTCCTCGTCGGAGCGGCCGCCGTCGGCGATCATGCCGAGCAGGGCGCGGGCGAACACCGGGTCCCGTGGAGCGTCGTACACGAAGTGCACGTCGTCGGAGTAGACGAGGGCGTCCTCGAGCCCGGGCACCGGAGCCGCGTGGACGGTCACCGGCACCTGGTACAGCACCGGGCTCGTGCCTGCCCGGTCGATGAAGAGGTGGTCCACCACCTCCGCCTCGCCGGGGTGCAGCGACCAGGCGCCGCGGACCTCCAGCTCGGGGCGCCGCCCCTTGCTCGCGTACCACCTCTGGTCCGCCACCCATGCGGCGATGCGGTCGATCGACAGGCCTGCGCTCATGCTCTTCCCTCCGTCGGCACCCCGAACCCTACTGGCCGCGGACGACGGGCGGAGGGGCTTGCGGCGGGGCGCTCAGGCCAGCTCGAGCACGTCCAGCGTCCAGGCGTACTCGAACGCGATCTCGCGCCAGCGCTCGTAGCGTCCGCTCACCCCGCCGTGTCCCGCAGTCATCTCGGTGCGCAGCAGCGCGGGAGCGCCGACCTCGCGGAGCCTGGCCACCCACTTCGCCGGCTCCACGTAGAGCACCCGGGTGTCGTTGAGGCTCGTCGTCGCGAGGATCCGGGGGTACTGCACGTCCTCGCGGACGTTCTCGTAGGGCGAGTACGACTTCATGTAGGCGTAGACCTCGGCGTCGTGCAGCGGGTCGCCCCACTCGTCCCACTCGATCACCGTGAGCGGGAGCGACGGGTCGAGGATCGAGGTGAGCGCGTCGACGAACGGGACCTGCGCGAGGACGCCGGCGAACGCCTCCGGGGCGAGGTTCGCGACCGCGCCCATCAGCAGGCCGCCGGCCGACCCTCCCTGCGCGACCAGGCGGTCCGGAGTGGTGAAGCCCGCGTCGACCAGGTGCCGCGCCGCGGAGACGAAGTCGGTGAAGGTCGTCCGCTTCGCCAGCGTCTTCCCGTTCTCGTACCAGGAGCGGCCCATCTCCCCGCCGCCGCGGACGTGCGCGACGGTGAAGACGACGCCGCGGTCGAGCAGCGAGAGGCGCGCGATCGAGAAGCCCGGGTCGATGCTCGCCTCGTACGAGCCGTAGCCGTAGAGGAGGAGCGGCGCGGGGGCCGAGTCCGGATCGGCGGCGTCGCGGCGCCAGACGAGCGAGAGCGGCACCCGCGTGCCGTCCTCCGCCACGGCCCACTCCCTCCGCTGCACGTAGAGCGCGGGGTCGTAGTCGCCGAGCACCGGCTGCTGCTTGAGCACCGTGCGCTCGCCCGTCGCGACGTCGAGCGCGAGCACGGTCGAGGGGGTGACGAACGAGGTGTAGGCGAGGCGGAGGGAGGGCTGCTCCCACTCCGGGTTCCCCGCCAGGCCCGCGTCGTAGAGCGGCTCGTCGAAGACGATCTCCTCGAGCCGCGCTCCGGTGCCGTCCTCGCGGAGCAGCCCGAGCCGGGTGGCTCCGTCGGCCCGGTAGGAGACGACGACGTGCCCGGCGAAGGCGTCGACGCCCTCGATCCGGCGGCCCTCGCGGTGCGGCACCACCACGCGGCGCTCGCGGGCCCGGGCGTCGGCGTCGCGCGACAGGTCGGCCGGCTCCTCGACGATCTCGAAGTCGAGGGCGCCGTCGTTGTGCACGATCAGCAGGCGGTCGCGCCCGTCGACGACGGCGTGCTCGACCTCGTACTCCACGCCCTCGCGGCGCGGCCACACCGAGCGGAACGAGCCGGTCGGGTCGGACGCGTCCAACAGCAGGCACTCGCTCGTGATCTTGCTGCCGATCTCGATGACGAGGAAGCGGCGGCTGCGGGTGAGGCCCACGCCGATCCAGTAGCGCTCGTCGGGCTCGGCGAAGACGACCTCGTCGGTTGTCCCGGCACCGACCTCGTGCCGCCAGATCGTGTCCGGGCGCCAGGACTCGTCGACGGTCGGGTAGAAGACGAAGCGCGCGTCGGCGCCGAAGGTCGCTCCGCCGCCGGTGCCCTCGATGACGTCCGGCAGATCCTCGCCGGTCTCGAGGTCGCGGATGCGGAGGGTGTAGCGCTCGTCGCCCTCGACGTCGGTGCCGAAGAGCAGCCGTCGGCCGTCGGCCGAGACGTCGAAGCTGCCGAGCGAGAAGAAGTCGTGCCCCTCCGCCTCCGCGTTGCCGTCCAGGACGACCTGCTCGCCCTCGAGCGGACCGCCCTCGGCGATCGACGGCGGCGTCCAGTCGTCCGGCCCGCTGATCGGCGCCCGGCAGTGCACGGCGTACTGGCGGCCCTCGTAGGAGCGCGAGAAGTACCACCAGGAGCCCTCCCGGACGGGGACCGAGAGGTCGGTCTCCTTCGTCCGCGAGCGGATCTCCTCGAACAGGCGCTCGCGCAGCGGAGCGAGAGGAGCCAGCACCGCCTCGGTGTACGCGTTCTCGGCCTCGAGGTGCGCGATCACCTCGGGGCTCTCCTTCTCGCGCAGCCACTCGTAGTGGTCGACCACCACGTCGCCGTGGTGGCGGCGCTCGAGGGGGACGCGGCGGGCGACGGGCGGAACGGGCGCGGTCATCGCTCCAGCCTAGGGCGAGGGCGCCCCTGGCCGCCCGGGGTGCCGCAGCGGCGCCGGGCGTGATCACAATGGAGCATGGCCAGCGGTGCGGAGAACGAGTCGGCGACGTCCCGGGCGGGCGGTGCGCGGAGAGTGCAGACCGAGGTCGAGCGCAAGTACGACGTCGACGCGGGCACCCGGCTGCCCGACCTGACCGGCACCGGGAGCGTCGCGAGCGTCCGCACCGAGGAGCCGGTGACCCTCCGCGCCGAGTACTTCGACACCGCCGAGCGCGCTCTGTCCCGGGCGCGGATCACGCTGCGCCGCCGCGAGGGCGGATCCGACCAGGGCTGGCACGTCAAGCTGCCCGGCTCCTCCGGCCGCACCGAGATCCACGCGGAGCTCACGGCCTCGCGCACGGTCCCGTCCGCCGTCCGCGAGCCGGTGCTCGGGCAGGTGGGGCGCGCGCCGCTCGAGCCGCTGGCGCTGCTCGAGACGGTCCGCTCGATCACCCGCGCCCTCGACTCCCACGGGCGGGAGCTCGCCGAGATCGCCGACGACCTGGTGACCGCGCGCGACCAGCGCACCGGCCGCGAGCGGCGCTGGAGGGAGTGGGAGGTCGAGCTCGTCGACGTCCCTGGGGACGAGGGCGAGCGGGTCCTCGACGCGATCGAGCAGCGCCTCCTCGTCGCGGGCGCCCGCCCGGCCGCCAGCGCCTCGAAGCTCGCCCGGGCCACCGGCGGCCCGATCGAGGAGACGGTCCCGGATCCGCGGAACGGCGGGGAGGCGGCGCTCGCCGCGGTCCGCTCGCTCCTGCGCGAGCTGCGCGCCGTCGACCCGCGGGTGCGCCTCGAGGCCGACGACGCCCTGCACCGGATGCGCGTGCTCGCGCGCCGGCTCCGGTCCGTCCTCGCCGCCTCCCGCTCCGTGCTCGACCGTGCGGCGACCGACCCCGTGCGGGACGAGCTGCGCTGGCTGGGAGGGGTCCTCGGCGCGGCTCGCGATCAGGAGGTGCTCGCCGAGCGGTTCCGCACCTCCCTGGCGGCCGTCGAGGGCGCCCCGAGCACCCCCTCCGCCCTGCTGGAGGAGATCGAGCACCGGCACGCCTCGGCGCTCCGCCGCGTCGACCGCACTCTGCGCGGCGGCCGCTACCTCGCGCTCCTCGCCTCGCTCGACGCCCTGCTCGCGGATCCGCCCCGCACCGCGCGGGCGGGCTCGAGCGCGACGGCGCTGGTGCGCCGCTCCGTCGCGAAGGACCTCGCGCGCATCTCCGCGGCGGGCTCCGCGGCGGCCGGCGGCTCGCTCGAGGCTCGTCACGACCTGCGGAAGGCGGCGAAGCGGCTCCGCTACACCGTGGAGGCGTGGCGGGCGGTCGTCCCCGAGGCCGTCGGCGCCCGGCGCCGCTCGCTCGCCGAGGCGGGAGAGGACCTCGCCGACGCCCTGGGGGAGGAGCGCGACGCGCTCGCCGCCCGTGCGCTGATCCTGGAGGAGGCCGATCGCAGCGGGGAGGGAGCCTTCGCGCTGGGGGTCGTCGCCGCCGAGGAGCGGCACCGCGCCAGGCGGGCCGCGAAGGCCGCGGAGAAGGCGGGGGACCGTCTGGGGTCGCTCTCGCGCTGACCGTGCGGCCCCGCGGTCGCTGTCAAGCCGACGGCCCGGTCACACGGACGAAATCCACGGCGGATAATGTGAATCATGCCTTCCGTCCGTGCTCTTCCGTCACCGCTCCTGCGCCCGCGCCACTTCGACCGCGACGACGTCGTGGTCCATGCCGGCCTGTTCTCGCTGGTGAACTCGAGTACGACGCCCCGTGCGGCCTGGACCGAGGATCTGATCGCCATCGGCGAGGTCCTCGACGCCGCCGAATTCCCCTACCGCCTCATCCGCGGCACCGACGGCTCGCCCTTCCTCGCGGTGGACCGCGTGCTCGGCGCCGAGCTGGCGACGCTGCTGGCGCGCGCCTTCGCGACCGAGCCCTTCTACGCCAAGACGGTCGACAAGCGGGGCACCCCGCCGCAGCTCCTGGCCGAGGGCGTGCTCGCGCCGTATCCGCGCGCCTCCGTCTTCAAGCTCTTCCGCCCGCGCGTCTCCTCCACGGGATCGCTGCGCTACGGCGCCCGCAGCGGCGTCCGCCTCGAGCTGTGGAAGGTGGGCGAGGAGGAGATCATCACTCCCGCCGAGAACGCGCTCATGCGCAACAGCCTCCCCGTCGCCGAAGCCATCGACGCCCACGTCGAGGCGTACGGCCGCACCTGGCCGACGTTCGAGGGCATGTTCGAGCCGCTCGTCAGCGACATCCGCTTCGAGGTCGACATCGTCTTCTCGTGGGTCGACGGCACCGACCTGGAGTTCCAGCGTGCCCGTGCGGCCCGCATGGCGAGCTACGTGGTGGGCGAGGGCGACGACGCTCCGGCGCGCTTCCGTCAGATCGACGAGCTCAAGTACGCCCTGCGCAGCGTCTACATGTACGCGCCGTGGATCCGGCACATCTACATCGTCACCGACTCCCCGCGCCCGCGCTGGCTGGACGAGCACCCGGACGTCACCCTCGTGCGCAGCGAGGACCACTTCCGCGACCTCTCGGTACTGCCGACGCACAACTCCCACGCGGTCGAGAGCCAGCTGCACCGCATCCCGGGGCTGGCGGAGCACTTCCTCTACTCCAACGACGACATGTTCTTCGGGCGCCCGGTCGATCCGTCGATCTTCTTCTCGCCCGGGGGCATCACGAAGTTCATCGAGGCGACGACGCGCATCGGCATGGGCGACTCCAACGCCTCCCGCAGCGGCTTCGAGAACGCGGCCCGCGTCAACCGGCGCCTGCTCCGCGAGCGCTTCGGCGCGATGACGACCCGTCACCTCGAGCACGCCGCCACGCCGCTCCGCAAGACCGTGATGGCCGAGCTCGAGGCCGAGTTCGAGCCGGAGTTCACCGCGACCGCCGCGAGCCGCTTCCGCTCCGCGAGCGACGTCTCCGTCACCAACTCGCTCTACCACTACTACGCGCTGATGACCGGCCGCGCGGTCGTGCAGGAGAACGCCTCGGTGAAGTACGTCGACACGACGATGCACCAGGGGCTGAAGGACATGCGCAAGCTCCTCAAGAACCGCGGAGTCGACTTCTTCTGCCTCAACGACGGCAGCTTCCCCGAGATCTCGGCGGAGGCGCGCACCAAGGCCGTCATCGGGTTCCTCGAGGAGTACTACCCGATCCCGGCTCCGTGGGAGCGCGAGGACTGACCGTGGGCTGGGCCGTCGGGGGAGCGGTGGCCGGGCTGCTTCTCGGCCTGGCGAGCTCGCTCGTGTTCCCGGGCATCGGAGTGGGAGCGGGCGTCGGCGTGGGCGTCGCGCTGGCCGCGGCGCTGGCGTTCGCCGGATGGCTGTTCGCGCGGGACCGCGCCGGCGGGCGCTGATACCGCCGGCCGTGTCCGAGGACGCGGTCGACGCGGCGCCCGGAGGCGTCGGGGCGACCCCGACGCCCCGTCGCGTCGCTACGCGCTGACGCCCACCGGCTCCACGAGCGGCGGGTACAGCGCCTCGTCGCGCGCGACCGGAGCCGCCGTCGCCGCGGCGATCTCGACGCCGTGGTCCGCGAGGATCCGCTGCGTCTCGTTCGCCGAGACGTAGGACACCTCGGTCGAGGCGCCGATCGGCACCACCGAGTGCAGCACCGTGCCGTCGTAGACGTGGATCAGGTTGAACGCCTGGGCGCCGTTGCGGGCGCGGGTCGCTCCCACCGGCACGTTGAGGTCCTGGGTGTAGCAGGTGGCCGACGCGACCGAGACCGGGATGCCGGCGAACATCGCCGTCGACGAGTAGTGCAGGTGGCCCGCGATGATGCTGCGGACGTCGGAGCCCTCGAGCACCTCCGCGAGGGCGGGCTGGTCGCGCAGCTCCACGAGGACCGACAGGTCGAGCACGCTCGGCACCGGCGGGTGGTGCAGCGCGAGGATCGTGCCGTGCGGGGCCGGGCTGGAGAGCTCCTCCGCCAGCCAGTCGAGCTGCGCGTCCGAGATCTCCCCGTAGTGGGCGCCGGGCACGGTGGAGTCCAGCGCGATGATCCGGAGCCCGTTGACGTCGTGCACGCGGTCGATCGGCTGCGTGGTCGGGAGCTGGTCGAGCAGCCCCGAGCGGAACGCGCCGCGGTCGTCGTGGTTGCCCATCACCCAGATCACCTCGGCGCCGAGGCGTGCGGCCGCGGGCTCGACGACGGCGCGCAGCTTCGCGTACGCCTCCGGCTCGCCCTTGTCGGCGAGATCACCCGTGATGACGATGGCCTCCGGACGTCCGCCGGACGCCTCCAGCTCGTCGAACAGGAGCCGTAGCTGGGCCTCGCTGTCGACGTCGGAGCCGTACAGGCCGCCGTCTCCGGCGATGAAGTGGGTGTCGCTCAGGTGAAGGATGAAGTGGTTGGGCCGGGGGTACTCGGCCTGGCGGAGGGACATGATCCTCGGGTTCCACGATCGGCGGGAGCCGGATCACGCGACCCGGCGTCGGCACTTGCGCACTGCTCCAGCGGAGGCGACCCCGCTGCGATCAGTCCATCATCGCGGGGTGAACTCCGGGCCAACACCGGTCGGCGCGTCATCGAACGGTTCTCCCAGGTTGCCGGTCGCTGCGCGGTCCTCCCGGACCCCGGAGGACCGCCGCGATCAGAGCCGGGCGAGCAGCCGCGCGTAGAACTCGATGGCGCGCTCGAACTGGTCGGCCTCGACCGACTCGTCGACCCCGTGGATCCCGAGCTGCTGCCGCGGGCTGATCTCGAACGGGATGAAGCGGTAGACGTGGTCGCTGATGGCGTGGAAGTGCCGGGCGTCGCTGCCGCCGGTCTGCACGTAGGGGGCGACGACCGCGTCCGGGAACGACTCCTGCACGACCGCGCGGAGCAGGTCGTACGGCCCGCCGTCGCCGGGCTCGCCGGTGGGGGAGACGGGGGAGGGCTCGTGGGCGACCTTCACCTCGACCTCGACCTCCGGGTCGTCGATGACGGCGCGGATGCGCTCGACCACGCCCGCCACGGTGCCGCCCGGGTTGATCCGCACGTTCGCGGTGGCGCTGGCGCTGGAGGCGAGGACGTTCGCTCCGGTGCTGCCGCGCAGCTCGGTGATCGCGACGGTCGTCCGCAGCATCGCGGCCGAGCGGTTGGAGTGGGCGGCGAGCGCGCCGATGACGGCGTCCGGGTGCTCGTGCGGGCGGGCGTACCAGACGGCGTGGGCCGCGTCCGCGTGGTCGGCCGCCGCGCGCACCAGCTGGGCGATCGGCTCCGGGAGGGTCGAGGGGAACGGGTTCTCGGTCAGGCGGTGGATCGCCCTCGCGAGCCGCTGGGTGGCGAGCAGCCCGGGCGGGGGCGGCGGAGCGGAGGCGTGGCCGCCGACGTCGCGGCAGGTCAGCTCGAGGTTCATGATCCCGCGCTCGGTGACGCCGATCACGGCGATCGGGGTGGTGACGCCGGGCAGGATGCCGCGCCGCACGTTCCCGCCCTCGTCGAGCACCAGGCGGGGCCGCACCCCGCGCGCGCCCAGCAGGGCGACGACCGAGGGGGCGCCGTCGCCCGCCGTCTCCTCGTTGTGGGTGGAGAGGAGGTACACGTCGTACCGTGGCCGCTCGCCCCGCAGGACGGCCGCCTCGACCGCCTCGAGGAGGGCGACGAGGGAGCCCTTGTCGTCGAGGGCGCCGCGCGCCACGACGGAGGTGCGGCCGTCCGCGGCGACGATCGTCTCGGCCGCGAACGGGTCGTGCGACCACTCCGCCGCCGTCACGCTGACCACGTCGTAGTGGGCCATCAGCACGGCCGACTCGCCCGGCTCCTCACCGCGCCAGCGCCAGAGGAGGGAGTGGCCGGCGACTGTCTCGAAGTCCAGGGCCGCGTGCAGTGCCGGGTAGAGCTCGGCGACGAGCGTGCGGAACGCCTCGAAGCGGCTCCAATCGGTGGCCGTCTCGTCCGAGTGGGACACCGTCTCGACGCGCAGCAGGGCTTGGAAGCGCTCGAGCGCGGTCGTCGTCACCGGGCTAGCCTACGACGGCGGTGCCGGGCTCCCGGCCCCGGCGAGCGTAGGTGCGCGGTGGGACTGCCCGAGGTGTGCGTCGTCTACGTCCTCCGCGAGGGCCCGCGGGGCGCGGAGGTGCTGCTCGGCCGGAAGCGCCGCGGCCTCGGCGAGGGGCGCGTGGTCGCTCCCGGCGGCAAGCTCGAGCCCGGCGAGTCGCCCGTCGCCGCCGCCGTCCGCGAACTGCAGGAGGAGGCCGGGCTCGTCGCCCGAGCGGCCGATCTGGAGCCGCGCGGCGTGCTCGACTACTCCTTCCCGCACCGGCCGGCCTGGAGCCAGCGCTCGCACGTCTTCCTCTGCCGCCGCGTCACCGGCGAGGTCACCGAGTCGAGCGAGCTCGCCGCCGCCTTCGTCCCGGTCGAGGAGGTGCCGTTCGAGCGGATGTGGGATGACGCCCGCCTCTGGCTGCCGGGCGTGCTGCGCGGGGGCGCGCCCGTGCGCCTCCGGGTCGAGTTCGGCGCCGACCTCGCGAGCGTGGCCTCGTGGGGGCCGGCCGACGCTCAGACGAACGTTCCCGCCACCAGCAGCGCCAGCAGCGAGATCACCGAGGCGATCGAGAGCGTCAGCGAGTAGGCGGTGAACGTGCCCCGCACGGTGAGGCCGAGCACGGACTTGAAGAGCCAGAACGCGTTGGCGTTGACCATCCCGAGGAAGAGCGCGCCGGAGCCGGCGGCCAGGGCGATCAGCGCCGGGTTCACGTCGAGCACGGGGATCAGCGGGGCGACGATGCCGACCGCGGTGATCGCGGCCGTCGAGACCGAGCCGATCGCCGCGTGCAGCACGGCCGCGACGACCCAGGTGAGCAGGATCGGCGAGAGGGCCCGCCCGTCGAAGGCGCCGGCGAGCGCGTCGCCGACCCCGGTTCCTCCGACCACGGCGGCGAGGCTGCCGCTGACCCCGGTCAGGACGACGATCGGGCCGCTGCGGGTCAGTGCTCCGCCCAGTGCCGTGGCCACGGCGCCCTTCGGGAGCGTCCGCAGTGCCGTCGCGTAGGCCAGCACCAAGCCGGCCAGCAGCGCGATGTGCGCGTCGCCGAGGAACCGCAGGAGGGGGACGTCGAGCTCGGCCAGCTGGGTGAGCGAGTTCGCGGCGATCAGCACGATGGTGAGGGCGATCGGAGCGACGGCCAGCGCGAGCGGCACCCGCCGCGTCGCGAGCGCCGTGCCTCCCGTGGCCGCGCCCGCCTCGGGCTCGAGAGCGGGCCCCGGGACCGCCCCGCCCTCGAGGTCGCGCTCGTCCCGCCAGCCGCCGCGCTTCACCAGGGCGCTGTACACCAGCACGGTCAGCACGATGGTGACGATGCCCAGCGGGGCGCCGATGGCGACCATCGACGGCAGGGGAGCGCCCGCGATGCCTGCCGTGGCCAGCGCGGCGGCTCCGGGGACGACGAAGACCACGCCCACGATCATCCCGACGATGGAGGAGCCGGCCAGCAGCCCGTAGCCACCGGCACCGAGCCCCCGCGAGGCCAGACGAGTCAGCGGTGCGCTCATCACGACCAGCACGTCGGAGTAGATCGAGGGGAAGGCGACGCCCAGGGTCAGCGCGTAGGCGACCGGGAGCGCGCGCCGACCGAAGCGCTTCACGAGCCAGCGGGCGAGCAGCGGGGCCACGCCCAGCGCCTCCAGGAGCGATCCGAGCAGCAGGCCGAGCGCGATCAGCAGGCCGATGTCGCCGAGGACCGCGCCGAATCCGGACGTCATCGCGGTCACCGTCCCCTCGCCGCCCTGCCCCGAGACGAGGCCGAGCCCGAGGGCCGAGACGAGGAGGGCGATCACCGGCTCGACCTTCAGCACGACGATCAGGACCACGACGGCCACGATCGTGAGCAGGATGAGGAGCACGGGCCAGTAGTCGGTCATGGGCGGTCCTTCTGTCGAGGAGCGGGAGGGCACGGAGACCGGGTCGCCGCGAGCCGTCCAGCCCCGGCCGTGGTGCGCCGCCAGACGGACGATCGCGCGGATCCGCGGAGCCGGGAGAACGCCGCGGAGATGCGGCGCGTCAGCGGAACATACCGATCCCCGACCCTGCTCCCCGACGTCGACGACTTCTTTCGTCATGCAGCATCGCGAACACGCGGGCCGGATGCGCACGGTGCTACTTTCACCGGGCAGACGTCCTCGGGGGGAGGACGCAGCCGCATCTCTCCTCCGTGGTCACCCGCATCCGGACGGCCTCCGCCGTCCGACCCGCCAGGCGCCCTCCGTGGGGCGCCGCCGTCAGCGGGCCACACGACAGCGACGCGATCCGGCCCCGCCCGGACGCGCCCGAGCGCAGCAGGAGCACTACCCATGACGGCACAGATCATCGACGCGACCGATCTCGACGAGCTCCGGCGCGTCGGGCAGGAGCTCCGCGAGGGCGCGACCGTCATCGCGCAGACCGACACGAACTACGGCGTGTTCGCCAGCCCCTTCTCGCGCAGCGCCTGCTTCCGCCTCTACGACATGAAGAAGCGGGACGGCGCGAAGCCGCTCACCCTCTTCGTCTCCGCGCCCCGCGACTGGGCGACCTGGGCCTTCGCCCCGGAGACGGCCGACATGGACGCGCTCGTCGCAGCGTTCTGGCCGGGGCCGCTGAACGTCATCCTGCGCCGCAAGCCCGTCGTCCCGGACTGGGTCACCTCGGGCCAGGACACGGTGTCGGTCGTGCACAACCTCAGCGCCCCGATCAACCTGCTCTCGATATTCGCGGGCCTGCCGCTCGCGGCCACCTCCGCCAACATCAGCGGCACGGTGTCGACCGGACTCGTCGACTTCGACCTCGCCGCGGAGCACCTCGGCGGCGACAGCGACTACCTGATCCGCAGCACCACCGCCCCCGACTCCACGATGAGCAGCACGATCGTCTCCCTCGTGGGCGGCGCGTCGATCGTCCGTCAGGGCGACGTGGGCGCCGACGCACTGCGCGTCGTCGTGCCCTCCCTTGTCTGACCTCGGGCGCGGGGACGCCCCGCGCGGCCGCAGCGCCGCCGGGCTGATCACGGTCTACCGGATCGTCTCGCGCGCCTACTTCCACCTGCCCGTGGTCGCGGTGTTCCTGCTGGCGCGGGGCTACCCGATCCTGGCCGTGGCGCTGCTGCTGGCGCTCTACGGAGTGGTGGCGGCGCTCGCCGACGGCCCGCTCTCGCCGCTCACACGCCGCCTGTCCTCGGCGGGCGCGCTCGTCGTCGGCGAGGGCGTGAAGGCACTGGGCCTCGTCGTGATCGTGCTGGACGCGGATCCGGTCGCCGTCGTGATCAGCCAGCTGCTCGCCGGCTGCGGCTTCTCGCTGACGGCCGGGCGGGACGCCGCGCTGGCCTCCTCGCTGCGCGCCGGAGCCGATGCTCGCCGCCAGGAGACGCGGGTGCAGAGCGGAATGTTCCTCGCCTCCTTCGGCGCGGGAGTGCTCGGGGCCGCCTCGCTCGCGCTCTGGGACCGGCTGCCGTTCCTCCTCAGCGCGCTCGTGTCGTGCGCCGCGCTGGCCGTGGTGCTCCTTGCCCGCCTGCCGCTCGGCGCGAGCGCCGCCTCGGGAGTGGCGGCGCGCGCCGTGCGGCCGGCCGTCCTGCCCGCCG
This sequence comes from Rathayibacter sp. AY1E8, assembly GCF_002931415.1. Classification (NCBI taxonomy): domain Bacteria; kingdom Bacillati; phylum Actinomycetota; class Actinomycetes; order Micrococcales; family Microbacteriaceae; genus Rathayibacter; species Rathayibacter sp. AY1E8. The sequence goes on along the minus strand of NZ_PSVI01000007.1, from coordinate 50,854 downwards.
CGGTGCGCTTCTGGTCCCTCTACTACTCCGTGAACCGCGCCGTCCTGCTCGCCGCTTACACCTTCGTGATCCCGCTGCTGCTGTTCCAGGAGCTGCGTCTGACGCTGCCCGCGTTCGGCCTGGTGCTCGGCCTCTACACGCTCGCCGGCCTGGCCGCCGCCCGGCTCTCGCCGCTCATCGCCGGCACGCCCCTGGTCTTCCGGCTGACGGCGCTCACCCAGGTGCTGGGCCTCGCCCTGACCACCCTCGGGGTGCTCGGCGCCGCGATCGCCGGCCTGGCCCTGCTCGGGATCGCGGGCGGCTTCGTGCGGCCCGCGACGATGATCGCCCTGGCGCCGGCGATGAACGGGCTCGAGGACGGCGCCCGGGTCGCGGTGATGCGCGGACTGGAGCGCAACCAGGGGATCCTCCAGGCCGTCCTGCTCGTCGGCGCCGGGATACTCGTCCCCCTCACGGGAGGGACCGCGCCGACCCTCATCGTCCTCGTCATCCTCGCGGTCCTCGCGCAGACGATCGGGGCCGTCTCGATGCGACGACAGGAGAGGAGGGCCGTCACCGCGGAAGCGGAGTGACAGAGGAAGTCCGGGACGAGCCCGGCGGCGGCGTCCCTCATCCACGTGCAAGGAGTGAAGCAATGCAGCCCATCTACACGTTCTCCGATTCCGACAGATCGACCCTCCAGCAGTCGCTGCTGGCGGTCGCCATCGACCCCTATAAGGACTACGACCGCTTCCGCGACGCGATCGCCGCGCTGATCGACAGCGGCGACGTCCCGCAGGGCTTCGTCGACGCGCTCGCCCGCATCCGGCGCGAGCGCGACGAGAAGATCACCTACGCGCACCTGATCTCGAACAACCCGGTCGACGACGAGATCCCCTGGCTCGACCAGGACGACGCGCTCGAGGACAAGTACCGCAAGAAGCTGACGTTCGTCGGCGAGGGCCTGCTCGAGCTGCAGTCGCAGTACCTCGGCTCGCCGCTGCTCGCGTACGCCACCCGCAACAACGGCGACTTCTTCCAGGACGTCTACGCCGACAACCGCTTCTCGAACACCCAGACGCAGAAGACCGACGGCGAGCTGTACTGGCACAACGAGCGGACCGCGCACCCGGTGCGCGCCGACTTCATCTCGCTCCTGGGACTGCGCACGCCCGAGACCGACCTCGTCTACACGAAGTACGTCGACGGCCGCGAGATCCTGCGCTTCATCTCACCCGAGAACCAGGCGCTCCTGCGCGAGGCGGTCTACATCACCCCGTTCGACGAGCTCTCGCGCGCCCAGAACAAGAACCAGATCGTGTCGGACCAGCACGCTCTGCTCGAGAACGAGCACAGCTTCCGCTACTACGACACCCGGACGGTGCCGGCCGACCCGGACGACCTGCCGCACCTGTGGGCGCTCTGGCAGTTCCGCGATGCGCTCTCGAAGGTCAGCGAGCAGTACCACCGGATCCGCGACGCGGACCTGCTGATCATCGCGAACCAGGACGGCCTGCACAGCCGTCAGCTCGTCGACGTCCAGGACCGCGACAAGACCCGCTTCCGCTGGCTGCTGAAGACGTACTCGTTCCGCGACGCGGCGACCGCGGACCGCCACTCCGACTACTGGCTCGACGGCGTCCGCGGCCGAGTCACCGACTGAGAGAGAAGGAGAACGACATGACCGATCTGACCAGGAGCACGCCCCCGCACCCGCTCGACTTCCTGCCCGCGACGGCGCCCCTGGAGGTGTCCAGCGACGACGTGACCGACGGCGAGCGGCTCGCCGAGGCCCAGGGGAGCGGCGACACCAGCCCGTCCCTGCGCTGGAGCGCCGGCCCCGAGGGCACGCAGTCGTACGCCGTGACCGTGTTCGACCCCGATGCGCCGACCCTCGGCGGCATCCACCACTGGGTCCTGGTCGACATCCCGAAGGAGGTCACCGAGCTGGCCGCCGGCTCGACGGAAGTGGGGCGCCCGGCGCTCAACGACCTCGGGTCGCTCGCCTACGCCGGTGCGGCCCCGCCGCCCGGTGACCGCCCGCACCGCTACCTCTTCACGGTGCACGCGCTCGGAGTGCCGACGCTGCCGGTCGACGAGTCGACTCCGGCCTCGCTGGTCGGCTTCCATCTGACCGTCAACACGCTCGCGCGAGGCTCGCTCACGGCCCTCGCCTGAGCCGTCCCGTCGGCGCGCGCGGCGCGGACGGGCGCGCACCGGGCACCGGAGTCGATCCGGAGCCCGGTGCGCGTCCGTTCGCGGCATCACCGCCGCGGACGACGGGAGGCGATCCGCTAGGCTTCCGCTCGGCCGGGGCCCCGCCCATGGCGTCTCTGGACACCACGAAAGGGAAAGAATGACCAGCACGACGGTGATCGAATGGCGTGAGCAGGCTCCTGCGGAAGCGGTGGACGCGCTCTACGCCCCCGGTGGACTGGTCGTCTGCGCGACCAAGGTCGGCTACATCCTGATGACGACCGACGGAGCGGGCCTCGAGCGCAAGTTCTCGGCCAAGCAGCGCAACCGCAACAAGCCGGGCGTCGTGCTCTGCTCCAGCATCGAGCAGCTCACCGAGCTCGCCGAGCTCAACGAGGAGGTCCTCGCCTTCTACCAGAAGCACTGGGACCAGGACGTCCTGCTCGGTTGCATCCTCCCGTGGAAGGCCGAGGCCGTCGACCTGATCGACGAGGACGCCCGCGAGCTGGTCCGCGACGGACGGGGCACCAGCTGCTTCGTCATCCGCTTCGGCCGCCCGGCCGAGCAGCTGGTCGCCACCATGTGGGAGCGCGACCGCACCCTCACCTTCGCCAGCTCGGCCAACCCCTCGGGCGTGGGCAACCGCGGCCGCGTCGCGAACATCGGCGAGCGGATCGAGAACGAGGCCGACGTCATCGTCTCGGCCGACTCCTACGTCTCCTCGATCCAGCCGGACAAGGACGAGGACTCCCGCCACGAGCAGGGCGTCATGGTCTCGATGGTGGACGCCTCGGGCGCCCTCATCCCCGTGCAGGGCGGCGAGCGCTCGATCACCCCGGGCCCCGTGCTGATCCGCCGCGGCCTCGACTACGAGCGCATCATGCTGAACCTCGCCGAGCAGTTCAACTCCTGGGACTACCGCCAGGGCGAGTACTACTGATCCGCTAGCGGATCGCGACGACGGCCGGGCCGGGGCTCGCCCCCGACCCGGCCGTCGTCGTCCCCGGCGTCAGAGCTCGAGCACGTCGCCGGGCTCGAGCGCGTGGTACTCCCCGCCCCCCTCGCGCACGGCCCAGCCGAGCCGGTCGTGGCCGAGCGCGCGTCCCGCCTCCGAGAGGACCTGCTCGTGGGTCGCGAAGGCGTGCCGCGGCGCGATCTCGAGCAGGTAGTCCATCGCCTCGGCGATCTTCATCCACGGCGCGCCCGACGGGGCCGCGAGGACCTCGACGTCGACGCCCTCGGGGACGGTGAAGGAGTCGCCGGCGTAGTAGACGCGGCCGTCGACGAGGACGCCGACGTTGTCGATGACGGGGATGCTCCGGTGGATCACCGCGTGGCGGGCGCCGAAGAAGCGCAGCTCGAACGGGCCGACCGTCACCAGGTCGCCGTCGGCGACCGTCTCGACGTCGAAGCCCTCGGCGGCGGCGGCGACCCCGGCCGGGCCGAGGATCCGCAGCGACGGGGCCGCGTCGCGCAGGCGCTGCAGCTGCTCCGGGGTCCAGTGGTCGGCGTGCTCGTGGGTGAGCACCACGGCGACGGTGTCGGTCGTCCCCTCGACGGGCCGGGTGAAGGACCCCGGATCGATCACCAGCCGGGCGCCGTCCTCCTCGATCAGGACGGCGGCGTGCTCGAGTTTCGTCAGTCTCATGCCCCGAGCCAACCGCCTCGGCGGGCGGCGGGCAAGGCCGGGGCCGAGCGGAGACCGGATGGGCCGGGTGCTCGATTTGCGTCGATGCGGATCCGTGTGCAACACTCTTCGAGTTGCAAAAACGCGGCCCCATCGTTTAGCGGCCTAGGACGTCGCCCTCTCACGGCGGTAACGCGGGTTCAAATCCCGCTGGGGTCACCACGGCAACACGAGAAGAACCCCCGGTCTGACCGGGGGTTCTTCTCGTTTAACACCCGGGTGCTCGCCACGCGGCACCCGCTCGACGCATCGCGCCGATCGCCTCGTTCCCGCTCCGCCTCCCCGGGGCCGCATCCCGCCGGATCGGCGCTAGGATCGCATCCGCGAAGGGGAGTATCCCGCCTTTCCGCTCCCGTCAGTACGCACCGCCCCTGCGCGGCGCCGGGGCGGGACGGGTGACGCGGACCGGCACGGCCGTCCGCTCCCCGGGGAGAGACTTTCGGCCCCTCATCCACTCGGAAGGCCCCCATGCTCGATCTGCCCGTCTGGTTCGTGATCGGCTCGTTCGTCGTCCTGAGCCTGATCCTCGCCTCCGACCTGCTGCTGGTCTACAAGCGCCCGCACGTGCCGAGCCTGAAGGAGTCGGGGCTGTGGGTCGGCTTCTACGTGTCGCTGGCGCTCGTGTTCGCGCTGCTGATGCTGATCCTCGGCGGCGGCGAGCTGGCCGGCCAGTTCGTCGCAGGCTGGCTGACCGAGTACAGCCTCTCGGTCGACAACCTGTTCGTCTTCGTCATCATCATGGGCCGCTTCGCGGTGCCGGCGAAGCTCCAGCAGGAGGTGCTGATGGTGGGCATCATCATCGCGCTGGTCTTCCGCGGCGTCTTCATCCTGCTCGGCGCGCAGCTCATCGAGAGCTTCAGCTGGATCTTCTACCTCTTCGGCGCGTTCCTGGTCTACACGGCCTGGAACCAGGCGTTCGGCGCGGAGGACGAGGACGAGGGCACCGACAACCTGCTCATCCGGCTCCTGCGCCGCCGCGTCAAGATCTCGGACTCGTTCGACGGCTCCAGGATCCGCACCACGATCGACGGCACGCGCCACTTCACGCCGATGCTGATCGTGTTCCTCGCGATCGGCTCGACCGACCTGCTCTTCGCGCTCGACTCGATCCCGGCGATCTTCGGCATCACCGAGAGCCCCTTCATCGTGTTCACCGCGAACGTCTTCGCGCTGATGGGGCTCCGCCAGCTCTACTTCCTGCTCGGCGGGCTGATCGACAAGCTCGAGTACCTCAAGTACGGGATCGCGTTCATCCTCGCCTTCATCGGCGTGAAGCTCGTCCTGCACGCCCTGCACGAGAACGACCTGCCCTTCCTCAACGGGGGCGAGCCGGTGCCGGTGTGGGACATCGACACGATCACCTCGCTCGTGGTCATCGTGCTGAGCATGACCGTGGCGACGCTGGCGAGCCTGGCGAAGATGCGCCGCGAGCACCGCCACATCCAGCTGCACGACGGGCACCCCGAGGTCGTCGCGGACGACGCCCGGTCCTCCGCCGAGGAGAAGTGATCCCGCGATGACGACGACCACGGTCGACCTGCCCCAGGGGGCGCTGCGGCTCGCCGTCAGCAGCAGCACCGACGTCGGCGCCGTCCGCCGCGTCAACGAGGACGACCTCCTCGCCGACGAGCTGCTCCTGGCAGTCGCGGACGGGATGGGCGGGCACGCACGAGGGGACCTCGCGAGCGCAGCCGCCGTCGAGGCGCTGCGCGAGAACCGGCCGACGAGCCTGGGTCCGGTGGACGCGGTGTTCGACCTGGTGGAGGGCGCCAACACGGCCGTGCGCGCGCTCGACGTGGGCGGTGCGCTCTGCGGCACGACGCTGACCGGGCTGATGCTCGTGCTCCCCGAGCCCGCGGGCCCGGCCCGCTGGGCGCTGTTCAACGTCGGGGACTCCCGCGTCTACCGCTGGGACGGTGCCGAACTCCAGCAGCTGACGGTGGACCACTCCGCCGTGCAGGAGCTCGTCTCGGCCGGCCTGCTCACCCCCGAGTCGGCGGAGTCGCATCCCGACCGCAACATCGTCACCCGCGCCCTCGGCGCCGACGAGGAGGTCGAGACGGACGTCTGGACGCTGCCCGTCGTGCCGCGCGCCAGCTACCTGCTCTGCTCCGACGGGCTGACGAAGGAGCTCTCCGACCAGCGGATCGCCGCCCTGTTCGCCCGCCGCGACTCCGGCGACCCTGCCGACCTCGCTCAGGCGCTCGTGCGTGCGGCGGTCGAGGCCGGCGGACGGGACAACGTCACCGTCGTCGTCGTCGACGCCGTGCTCGACGCCCGCGCCTGAGCCGGGCGACTCCGTGCCGCGCCCGCCCGGGAGGCGGGGGAGCGCGGTGCTATTCTCGGTCCATGCTGAGTGGCCCGCACCTCCTTCCGTGCCGCGACGAGACCTCGAACTGACGGCCTCCCTCGTCGCGGTGCCTCGCCCGGCCGAGCAGCGACTCCAGGAGGAGAAGGAACCGTCATGATCGAGACCACACCCGGCACAGCCGCGCCCGCGTCGAGTGGAGCAGGGACCGGCAGGAGAGCCGAGAAGCCGCGCACCCTCGCCGAGAAGGTCTGGGACGACCACGTCGTCGTCGCGGGCGAGAACGGCGCTCCCGACCTGCTCTACATCGACCTGCACCTGCTGCACGAGGTGACCAGCCCGCAGCCGTTCGACGGCCTGCGTGCCGCGGGGCGCCCGCTGCGCCGGCCGGACCTCACCATCGCCACCGAGGACCACAACACGCCGACCCTCGAGATCGGACGCCCCATCGAGGATCCGATCAGCCGCACCCAGATCGACGCGCTGCGCCGCAACGCCGGCGAGTTCGGCGTCCGCCTGCACTCCCTGGGCGACGTCGAGCAGGGCATCGTGCATGTCGTCGGCCCCCAGTTGGGCCTGACGATGCCCGGCGTCACGGTGGTCTGCGGCGACTCGCACACCTCCACGCACGGCGCGTTCGGCGCGATCGCCTTCGGCATCGGCACGAGCGAGGTCGAGCACGTGATGGCGACGCAGACGCTGCCGCTGCAACCCTTCAAGACGATGGCGATCACGGTCGAGGGCACGCTGAAGGAGGGGGTGACGGCCAAGGACATCATCCTCGCGGTCATCGCCCGCATCGGCACCGGCGGCGGCCAGGGCTACATCCTCGAGTACCGCGGCTCCGCGATCCGCGCGCTCTCGATGGAGGGCCGGATGACGATCTGCAACATGTCGATCGAGGCGGGTGCGCGGGCCGGCATGGTCGCGCCGGACGAGACGACCTTCGCCTACCTGCACGGCCGCCCGCACGCTCCGGCGGGCGAGGACTGGGACGCCGCGGTCGCCTACTGGCGGACGCTGCCGAGCGACGAGGGCGCCGTGTTCGACGCCGAGGTCGTGATCGACGCCGACGCGCTCGAGCCGTTCGTCACCTGGGGCACGAACCCCGGCCAGGGCGTCTCGCTCTCGCAGGCGGTACCGGACCCTGACGTCCTCGACGATCCGAACGAGCGCGCCAGCGCTCTGCGAGCGCTGGAGTACATGGCGCTGGAGCCCGGCACGCCGATGAAGGAGATCCCGGTCGACGTGGTCTTCATGGGCTCCTGCACCAACTCGCGGATCGAGGACCTGCGGGCCTTCGCTGCCGTCGTCGAGGGGCGCACCAAGGCCCCCGGCGTCCGCGTGATGGTCGTCCCCGGCTCCGCCCGGGTGCGGCTCGAGGCCGAGGCCGAGGGGATCGACCGGATCGTCACCGCGTTCGGCGCGGAGTGGCGCTTCGCCGGCTGCTCGATGTGCCTCGGGATGAACACCGACCAGCTCGTCCTGGGGGAGCGCGTGGCCTCCACGTCCAACCGCAACTTCGAGGGTCGTCAGGGCAAGGGGGCGAAGACCCACCTCGTCTCGCCCCTCGTCGCCGCGGCCACGGCCGTGCGCGGCACCCTCTCCAGTCCCTCCGATCTGGAGCCGGTCCGCGAGAGAGCAGGAGTCTGACCGTGCAGAAGTTCGAGACCGTCACCGCGATCGCCGCGCCCCTGAAGCGCGCCAACGTCGACACCGACCAGATCCTCCCCGGCATCTACCTCCGCCGCATCACGAAGACCGGCTTCGAGGACGCGCTCTTCCACGGCTGGCGGCAGGACGCGGACTTCGTCCTCAACCAGGAGCGCTACCGCGGCGCCGGCATCCTCGTCGCCGGCCCCGACTTCGCCATCGGCTCCAGCCGCGAGCACGCCGTCTGGGCGCTGCGCGACTTCGGCTTCCGGGTCGTCATCTCCCCCCGCTTCGGCGACATCTTCCGGGGCAACGCCGGCAAGCAGGGACTGCTCGCGGCCGTCGTCTCGGAGCCCGACGTCGAGCGGCTGTGGGAGATCATCGAGGGCACCCCGGGAATAGAACCGACGGTGGATCTGGTTGCGCGTACGGTCACCGCCGGTGGCGAGACCTTCGACTTCGAGATCGACGACTACACTCGATGGCGCCTGATCGAGGGCCTGGACGACATCGGCCTGACCCTGCGCGACGAAGCGCTCATTTCCGAATTCGAGACCCGCCGCGAGAGCTGGCGGCCCAAGACATTGCCGGTGAAATAGCGTGAACACACTTCTTCAGGACGCCAAGGCCCTGCAGGACGCCAAGGCGTCGGGAGCACGGGTGGGAATGACGACCGAGCGGATCACCATCAACGGCGGGCGACCGCTGGTGGGCCGGATCGAGCTCAAGGGGGCCAAGAACCTGGTCACCAAGGCGATGGTCGCGGCGCTGCTCGGCGAGACCGCCTCCACCCTCCGCGACGTGCCCGACATCAGCGACGTCCGCGTCGTGAAGGGCCTGCTCGAAGTCCACGGCGTCAAGGTGAAGCAGGGCGCCGAGGTGGGCGAGCTGATCCTCGACCCTTCCAACGTCGAGTCCGCGCACTTCGCCGACATCGACGCGCACGCCGGCTCCAGCCGCATCCCGATCCTCTTCTGCGGCCCGCTGCTGCACCGCCTGGGCGAGGCGTTCATCCCCGACCTCGGCGGCTGCCGCATCGGCGACCGCCCGATCGACTACCACCTCGAGGTGCTGCGCAACTTCGGCGCCGTCGTCGAGAAGCTGCCCTCGGGCATCCGGATGTCGGCACCCGAGGGCCTGCACGGCGCCAAGGTGTCGCTGCCCTACCCGAGCGTCGGAGCGACCGAGCAGGTCCTCCTGACCGCGGTGCGCGCCTCCGGCATCACCGAGCTCTCGGGCGCGGCGATCGAGCCCGAGATCATGGACCTGATCAACATCCTGCAGAAGATGGGCGCCATCATCTCGGTCGACACCGACCGCGTGATCCGCATCGAGGGCGTGGACCGGCTCACCGGCTACTCCCACCGCGCGCTCTTCGACCGCAACGAGGCGGCCTCCTGGGCGGCCGCGGCCCTCGCGACCGACGGCGACATCTTCGTCGGCGGCGCCCGCCAGCAGGAGATGACCACCTTCCTCAACGTCTTCCGCAAGGTCGGCGGCGCGTTCGAGATCGCCGAGGACGGCATCCGCTTCTACCACCCGGGCGGCGAGCTCAAGCCGGTCATCATCGAGACCGACGTGCACCCCGGCTTCATGACCGACTGGCAGCAGCCGCTGGTCGTGGCGCTCACGAAGGCCAAGGGCGTCTCGATCGTGCACGAGACCGTCTACGAGCAGCGCTTCGGCTTCGTCGACGCGCTCGTCGAGATGGGCGCGACCATCCAGATCCACCGCGAGTGCCTCGGCGGGCAGGCCTGCCGCTTCGGGCAGCGCAACTTCATGCACTCGGCCGTGATCTCGGGACCCTCGAAGCTGCACGGCGCCGACATCGTCGTGCCGGATCTGCGCGGCGGCTTCTCGCACCTGATCGCGGCGCTCTCGGCCGAGGGCACCTCGACGGTCTCGAACGTCGGCATCATCAGCCGCGGCTACGAGAACTTCCTCACCAAGCTCGAGCTGCTGGGCGCCGACTTCTCGCTCGACGCGTAGCCGCCCACCGGGACCCCGGTGCCGCGGAGGACGACCGTCCTCAGCGGCCCGGGGTCCTGTCGCGCCCGGGCGCGCCCCAAGCGGGCGGTTCCGCGTCCTCCTCCAGGCGTCCCCGGATCCGCTTCTCGAGGAGCGCGAGCGTCGTCTCCGGCGCGGGCCGGAGGCCCAGCGGTCCGGGCGACTCGACCAGGACCAGCGTCAGGCGTCCGCGCCGCGTGCCGGCCAGGACGACCTCGAGGGCCTCGCGCGGACGCAGGCCCACCAGCACCCACCGCCGCTCCAGCCGCGCGATCCGCGCCCAGGGCACGACGATGCCCCAGTCGCCGAAGGAGACGGTCAGTCCCCGGCGGCGCGGCACGACCACCGCGTAGGGCCGCAGCGTCGGCAGCGGGAACCGCGGCTCGACACGACGGAGGCCCGCTCCGAGCCGGCCGCGTCCGAGGACCGCGACGCCGCCGGTCGCCTCCGCCTCGACGTGGGCGAGCGGTGCCACCGCCACGCGCCAGAGGGCGTCGACCCCGCCGATCACGAGGGCGACTGACGCCGAGCCGCCGACGAGGACCGCGAGCGTCAGCAGGAGGCCGTCGCCGAGCGCGGCCGCATCGCGTCCGGCCTGCGTGGCGAGCAGCACGACTCCCCACACGATCAGGAGCACCAGGCCGGAGAGCGCGATCGGCGAGTCGGCGAGGCGGCCGAGGGCCCTGCCGACGGCGTCCCACGGCGACGGGCGGCGACGCGGACGGGGCATGCCGGTACCGTACCCGGCGGCCGGGCCGCTCCTCCCACCGCGGGGCCCCGCTGCTCCCAGGCGTGGGGACGCGGCCCCTCCGATGCGGGATGCGAGGATGGGCGGGTGTCTGAGCGAAGCCGTCCGTCCATTTTCTGGTTCCTCGCGGCGGCGGTGATCCCCGTGATGACCGCCTCGGTCGACCTGCGGATCCGGAACGGCGACAAGATCCCGAGCACCGGGGCCTTCGTGTTCGCGCCGAACCACTACAGCGAGATCGACCCGATCATCACGGGCTGGACCCTGTGGCGCGCCGGCCGCGCACCGCGCTTCCTCGCCAAGGCCTCGCTGTTCTCGGTGCCCGTGCTCGGCTCGATCCTGCGCGGCTCCGGGCAGATCCCCGTCGAGCGCTCGGGCTCGGTCCGCGGCAGCGAGCCGCTGAAGACCGCCAAGGCTCTCGTGGACGAGGGCCGCTCGGTCATCATCTACCCCGAGGGCACCCTCACCCGCGACCCCGAGCTCTGGCCGATGCGCGGCAAGACGGGAGCGGTGCGGATGGCGCTGCAGTACGGCCTGCCTGTCGTCCCGGTCGCGCACTGGGGCGCGCAGCAGCTGATGGGCCGCTACTCCAAGCGGATCACCCTCTTCCGCCGCAAGCGCGTCGACGTGATCGTCGGCGACCCCGTCGACCTGTCCGCCTTCCGCGGACGCAGCCTCGACTCCGCCACACTCAACGAGGCCTCCGCGGTCGTGATGGCGGCGATCACCGCCCTGCTCGAGGAGCTGCGCGGCGAGGCGGCGCCCGAGAAGCGCTGGAACCCCTCCGAGCACAACCAGAAGGGCACGGGTCGCTTTGAGTCCGAGCAGTAGGAAGGCGCCCATCCCCGTGCCCCGCCGCGTCGCCGTCCTCGGCGCCGGCAGCTGGGGCACCACGTTCGCGAAGATCCTCGCCGACGGCGGCTCCGACGTCGTGATGTGGGCGCGCCGCGCCGAGCTGGCCCGCGAGATCACCGAGGCCAAGCGCAACAGCGACTACCTCCCCGGCATCAACCTCCCGCGCAACATCCGGGCCACGCCGCGCATCGAGGAGGCGCTGGAGGGCGCGGACCACGTCTACCTCTCCATCCCGTCGCAGTCGCTGCGGAGCAACCTCGAGGCGATCACGCCGTTCCTCACCGAGCGCACGGTGCTGGTGAGCCTGATGAAGGGCGTCGAGAAGGGCACCGGCCAGCGGATGAGCGAGGTGATCGCGCAGATGCTGCCGGTCTCTCTCGACCGGATCGCCGTCGCCTCCGGGCCCAACCTCGCCCTCGAGATCGCCAAGGAGCAGCCGACCGCGGCGGTCATCGCCTCCGAGAGCCTCGTCACCGCGCAGGAGGTGGCTCTCGCGGCGACCAACCGCTACTTCCGCTCCTACGTCAACACCGACGTGATCGGCACCGAGTTCGGCGGCGTGCTGAAGAACCTCATCGCCGTGGCGATCGGCATCGTCGACGGCGTCGGCTACGGCGAGAACACGAAGGCATCGATCATCACGCGCGGTCTCGCCGAGATGACCGACTTCGCGGTCGCGTACGGCGGACGGGCCGAGACGATGGCCGGACTCGCTGGGCTCGGCGACCTCATCGCGACGTCGAGCTCGTCCCTCTCGCGCAACAACACGGCCGGGCGCCTGCTCGGCCAGGGCTACAGCTTCACCGACGTGGTGAAGTCGATGCAGCAGACGGCGGAGGGGCTCGCCTCCGTCGCGCCGGTCCTCGAGCTGGCGCGCGCCAGGGGAGTCGACATGCCCATCGTCGAGCAGGTGTCGCAGGTGCTCGCCGGTACGCTCGATCCGAAGGACATCGCGCCGCACCTGACCACGGATTCGGACGAGCCACAGGGTGAGAGGAACCTCGATGACCAGCAAGCTCCGCGTGGCCGTTCTGTTCGGGGGGCGCTCCAGCGAGCACTCGATCAGCTGCGCAACGGCGGCCGGGGTGCTGCGGGCGATCGACCGTGACCGCTTCGAGGTGATCCCCGTCGGGATCACCTCCGACGGCGCCTTCGTGCTCGAGGAGGACCGTCCTGAGAAGTTCGCTCTCGATGCCGCGTCGCTGCCCCGCGTCGAGGACGACGGCTCCCGTGTGCGCTGGCCGGAGTCGGCCCTCTCGCGTGAGCTCACCGTGACGACCGAGGACGGCGCGACGCGCTCGCTCGGCGAGGTCGACGTGGTGCTGCCGATCCTGCACGGCCCGTGGGGCGAGGACGGCACCGTCCAGGGGATGCTCGAGCTCGTCGGGCTGCCCTACGTCGGCTCGGGCGTGCTCGCGTCGGCGCTCGGCATGGACAAGCACTTCACCAAGACGGTGCTGCGGGCCGCGGGCCTCGCGGTGGCGCCCTGGTACCTCGTGACCGAGGCGGAGTGGCGCGCCGACCCGGGCGACGCCTCCTCGGCCCTCGACGAGCTGGGCCTGCCCGCGTTCGTGAAGCCGGCGCGGGCCGGCTCGAGCGTGGGCGTCAGCCGGATCGACGAGCGCGAGCAGCTCGAGGCCGCGCTGGAGGAGGCGTTCGCGCACGACTCGCGGGTGCTGATCGAGTCGGGCATCGTCGGCCGCGAGGTAGAGATCGGCGTGCTCGGCGGCCGCCGCGGTGCTCCGGCCCGCGCCTCCGTCGCCGGCGAGGTGGTCGTCACCGGCCGCGGCTTCTACGACTTCGAGGCGAAGTACCTCGGGGCGTCCGGCATCGAGCTGGTCTGCCCGGCCGATCTCACCGACGGCGAGCTCTCCGAGATGCGGTCCCTCGCGATCCGCGCCTTCGACGCGATCGGAGCCGAGGGCCTCGCCCGGGTCGACTTCTTCCTCACCGCCGACGGCTTCGTCGTCAACGAGATCAACACCATGCCCGGCTTCACGCCGGTCTCGATGTTCCCGCGCATGTGGGGCGCGAGCGGCGTGGACTACCCGGACCTGATCAGCGAGCTGCTCGACTCGGCGCTCGACCGCGTCCCGGTCGCCGCCCGATGACGTCGGCGCTCGCGCTCCGCGTCGAGGCGGGCGCGGCCGCGGCGCCCTTCGAGCAGATCCGTGAGCAGATCACCGCTCTGATCGCCGCGGGCGAGCTGCCGGTCGGCACGCGGCTGCCGCCGGTGCGCGCGCTGGCCGAGACGCTGGGCGTCGCCGCGGGGACGGTCGCCCGCTCCTACCGGGAGCTGGAGTCGGCGGGCCTGGTCGAGACGCGCGGCCGGGCGGGCACGGTCGTCGCGGGAGGCGTGGACGCGCTGGAGCGCGAGCTGCAGGCCGCGGCCGCCGTGTTCGCGTCCCGCGCGCGCGAGCTGGGGGCGACCTCCGATGGTGCGCTCACCGCAGCGAGTCGAGCCCTCGGCGTCTGACGCTGAAGCTCAGCCGGTGGGCGTGTCCGTCGGATCGAGGGTGTCGGCGTCCGAGACGTCGGTGCACTCGCGCGTCTGCGGGACGTAGGAGACGGCGTTCGCCAGGTCGAGCGCGGCGGAGGATCCGGACGCGCGGCTCTGGTCGACGGTGATCTCCACCGCGGGATCGCGACCGTAGGTGGTCAGCGTGTAGATGTCCTCGTCCTTCTGCGTCTCGTCGATGATCCAGTCGACTCCGCTGACGTTCACGCAGAGGTCCGTCGTCGGGCCGGGCACCTCGACTCCGCAGTGGAGGATGACGGCGGCCGGGGTGCCCCAGGCGGCGGTGCCCTGAGCGTTCGTCTCGCGCTCGGGCTGCTCCGCGACCACGTCGGGCAGGCGCACCGAGACTTCCGCGCAGCCGGTGCTCGTCGCATCGGCGGCGGGCTCGAGGGCGACGCTGGCCGAGCAGCCCGAGAGCAGCAGGACGGCGGCGGCGGCGAGAAGGGGGGAGCGGAGTCGGCGGGGGGACATCGCCGTCAACGCTAGCGTGTGAACCATGGCAGAGGATCGGAGTCCCACCCTGGCCGAGCTCAGCGAGGGCGAGGTGCTCGCGAGGGTGCTGGCCCGGCTCGGCGGCCCGGGCGCGGAGACCCTGGTCGGGCCCGGCGACGACTGCGCGGTGCTGCGGGCTCCCGACGGCCGCTTCGTGGTGACCACGGACATGATGGTGCACGGCCCCGACTTCCGGCTGGCCTGGTCGAGCCCGGCGGACCTGGGCTGGAAGGCGGCGGCCTCGAACCTCGCCGACGTCGCGGCGATGGGAGCCCGTCCCACCGGGCTCGTCGTCGCCCTCGCGGCGCCCCAGTCGCTGGGCGTCGACGTGCTGGAGGGGATCGCGGGCGGACTCGCCGCCGGCTGCGCCGCGATGGCGCCGGGATGCGGAGTCGTCGGGGGAGACCTGTCCGCCTCCGCGACACTGACGCTCTCGATCACGGCGTTCGGCTCGCTCGACGGACGACCGCCGGTGCTCCGCAGCGGTGCGAGGCCGGGGGACGTGCTCGCCGTGGCCGGCCCGCTGGGACGAGCGGGGCTCGGGCTGCGCCTGCTGTTCGAGCAGGCGCGGCGGGACGGGGAGCCGTCGGCCGACCTCGCCGACCGGCTCCGCGAGCGGCATCCGTCCCTCCTCGAGGCACAGCTGCGCCCGACCGCGCCGATCTCCGCGGGCGAGGCCGCGGGCGGGACCGCCACCGCGATGATGGACGTCTCGGACGGCGTGGTGCTCGACGCCCGTCGGATGGCGCGTGCGAGCGGAGTGGCGATCGACCTCGATGCCGCGGCGGTCGACGTGCACGCGCGCGGGCTCACGGGGGTGGAGGGCGTGGACCTCGACCTGGCGAGGGCGCTGGTGCTGGGAGGTGGCGAGGACCACGCGATGCTCGCGTGCTTCCCGCCCGCCGCGGCGCTGCCGGAGGGCTTCGTCCCGCTCGGGGCCGTCCGCGAGGGGGACCCGGAGGTGCGACTGGGCGGGGTCGCGCTCGAGGGGCGCGGGGGCTGGGACCCGTACCTCGGCTGGGACGGCGCGGCGGGCTGAGGCCGGTCAGCCGGCCGTGGAGGAAGCGGGCGAGACGGGCGACGCGAGCGACGCCGGTGACGCCCACCAGATGGTGGTCTCGCCGTAGTCCTTCCTCCGCTCCCGCTCCAGGCCCGCAGGCCAGCGCGGCTCCGGGCTGCGGGAGCTCCGCTCCACGACGACCACCGCGTCCTCGCGCAGCAGCGGCAGCACACCGGCGAGATCGGCGGCCAGGTCGTCCTCGCCGAGGTCGTAGGGCGGGTCGAGGAACACCGTGTCCGTATTGAGGGCCGGGGAGCCGTCGAGGAAGGAGCGGACCGAGCCGGTCACCACCTCGATCCGCGGGGCGGGCCGCTTGTTCTTGGCCGCCGCGGTCGCGATCGCCCGTGCGTTCTCGCCCGCGGTCCTCGCGGCCTTCGGGTCGCGCTCGACCAGGACGACCGCGCTCGCTCCGCGGCTGGCCGACTCGAGCCCGAGGGCGCCGGAGCCCGCGTAGAGGTCGACCACCGTCGCGCCGTCGAGGGCGTCCCGGGCCTCGAGGGCCGAGAAGACGGCCTCGCGCACGCGGTCGCTGGTGGGGCGGGTGCCCGCGCGCGGGACCCGGAGGGTGAGCGAGCCGGCGAATCCGGCGATGATCCTGGTCACCGGACCGAGCATAGGGCGGCACCCCTGCCTGCGGCGTCCGGTGGCCGCCGCGCGGCTCCCGCCTGGCGGCACACTGCGAACTCGCGGAACCTGGACCCTTTTCCCGTCAGGACTGCGAGAATCCGTAGCTATGACGTCGCTCGAAGACACCCGCTCCGCTGTCGGCCGCCGGGCGGCACCCGAGACGCCCCTGACCCGCGAGGAGTTCACGGCGCACTGCGGCGCCGTCCTCGGGAACCTCACCAGCGTGATCGACGGCAAGTCGGCCGAGGTCTCGATGGCGCTGACGGTGTTCCTCGCCGGTGGGCACCTCCTGATGGAGGACGTCCCCGGCACCGGCAAGACGGTCCTGGCGAAGTCGCTGGCGGCCTCGGTCGGCGGCAGCGTCGCGCGCATCCAGTTCACGCCCGACCTGCTCCCCTCCGACGTCACGGGGGTCTCGGTCTACAACCAGGCGACCCGCGACTTCGAGTTCAAGCCGGGCCCGGTCTTCGCGAACATCCTGATCGGCGACGAGATCAACCGGGCCTCGCCCAAGACGCAGTCGGCGCTGCTGGAGTGCATGGAGGAGCGCCAGGTCTCGGTCGACGGCACCACCCACCTCCTCCCGCGCCCCTTCGCCGTGATCGCGACGCAGAACCCGGTCGAGATGGAGGGCACCTACTCGCTGCCCGAGGCCCAGCGCGACCGCTTCATGGCCCGCCTCTCGCTCGGCTACCCCGATGAGCGCGCCGAGCTCGAGATGATCCGCACCCGCGACTCGGCCAGCCCGCTCGAGGAGCTGCGGCCCGTCGTGGGCCTCGCCGAGCTCGAGCGGATGATGGCCTACGTGCGCTCCGTGTACGTCGCACCGCCCGTTCAGGAGTACGTGGTG
Organism: Rathayibacter sp. AY1E8; assembly: GCF_002931415.1. Lineage (NCBI taxonomy): Bacteria > Bacillati > Actinomycetota > Actinomycetes > Micrococcales > Microbacteriaceae > Rathayibacter > Rathayibacter sp. AY1E8. Next base: position 33,874 of record NZ_PSVI01000007.1, on the reverse strand, counting down.
GCGATCATGCAGGCCACGCGGGTGGACCCCGAGCTGCGGCTCGGGGGGAGCCCGCGCGCCACGCTCCAGCTGATCGCCGCCGCGAAGGCGCTCGCCGCTCTCAGCGACCGCGACTTCGTGGTGCCGGACGACGTGGACGCGCTCGCCGTCCCCGTGCTCGGCCACCGCCTCCTGCCCGCCACCCGCCTCCCCGGCCGCTCCGGCGCCGGATCCTCGCACTCGGTCACGGAGATCGTGCAGCGCATCGTCGCGGCCACCCCCGTCCCCTTCGGCAACCGTGGCGACTGAGGCCCGCCCCGCCGAGACGCCGTCGTCCCGTCTCGGCGGTCTGCCCGCGCTCCGCGGGATCGCGCTGACGCTGCGCGGCTGGGCGCTCGTTCTGCTGGGCGTCGCGGGAGTGGTGATCGCGCCGCTGACAGAGTTCCGCGAGCTGCTGTTCGTCGGCCTGGTGCTGCTGGGCCTGCCCCTGGGCGCGCTCGTCTCCCTGCTCCTGGCGCCGGCGTCGTTCCGGGTGCAGCGCCGCTTCGCTCCCCAGACCGTCGCGGCCGGCGACGTGGTTGAGGTCGACGTGCTGCTCGAGAACCGCGGCCGCGCCGTCCGCAGCGGGGCCCGCGCCCACGACCGGCTCGAGCGCGTGGAGCGCGGGGTCGTCGTCGGCCGGCCGGTCGCCGAGGGCGTCTTCGGGCTGCCGGGCGTCCCGTCGGGCGGCCGCGTGCGCGCCCGCTACCGTCTGCCCGCCGAGCGGCGCGGGATCCACCGCATCGGCCCGCTGCGCCTGGTGCGCGGCGACGGCCTCGGGCTCGCGCTCCGCGAGAGCGTCGTGGGGGCTGCGCAGCCGTTCGTCGTGACTCCGCGGGTCGTGCCGCTCCAGAGCGACGTCCTGGACGCGCACGGAGCAGGCGGATCGAGCCCGGTCGCGCACGCGACAGCCGGCGCCGGCACGGACGACGTGATCCCGCGCGACTACCGCCCGGGGGACGCCATGCGCCGGGTGCACTGGCGGGCGAGCGCCCGCTCCGGTGAGCTCATGGTCCGCCAGGACGAGCAGAACACCGATCCGCACGCGTGGATCCTCCTCGAGACCCGGGCCGAGCGCGTGCTCGAGCGGCGCGGCGACGACCGGCTCGAGTGGGCGGTGTCGATGACGGCCTCCCTCGCCGTGCACCTGCTCGACCGCGGCTTCGAGACCCACCTCGTCGAGACGGGTGCGGACGGCGAGCCGGAGCACTCGGAGGACGAGCGCGAGGTGGCGCACGACGTGCTGCTGCGCCTGGCCGAGCTGGCGCCCTCGCGCGAGTCGGTCGACGCGGTGACCCGGATCTCGGCCGACATGCGCGACACCGGGGGAGTGCGACCGGTCTTCGCCGTCCTCACCCGACTCCTCGAGTCGGACCTCGACGCCCTCGGCTCCCTGGCCGCGCAGTCGCGCCCCGCGATCGCCTTCGTCGTCGCCGGCACCGCTGAGGAGGAGGCGGCTCTCGCCTCGCTCGGCTGGTACGCGGTGTCCGTCGACCCGAGTGCCTCCGTCGAGGAGGCGTGGGCGCAGGCTCTCGCTCTGCGGGTGGTGGCGTGAGCCGCCGCGTCGAGAGCGATCCGCGCGCCGGGTCGGCTCCTCTGAGCGGTCTGCTCTTCCTCGCGATCACGGCCGCCGCCGCCGGGATCGGGCGGCTCCTCGTCGGCGTCGACTGGCTGGTGCTCCTCGCGAGCGCGGTCGCCGTGGTGCTCGGCGTCCCGGCCGCCGCCCGGGCTCTGCGCGTGCACCCCGTCGTCCCGCCGATCCTCGGCACGCTGACGATGGTCGGCGTGCTGACCGCGATGTTCGTGCCCGGTCGGGCCCTGCTGTTCGTGATCCCCACGCCCGGCGCCGTCGCGCAGGCGGAGGCGCTCGCGCAGGGCGGCTTCCAGTCCATCGCCCAGCAGGGGCTCCCGGCCATCGCCGACGACGGCATCTCGTTCCTCCTGATCGGCGGGGTGGTCGTGCTCGCCTGGGCGGCCGACCTGTTCGCCTTCTCCGTCCGCCTCCCCGCCCTGGCCGGTCTGTTCCCTGCGGCGCTGCTCGCGGTGCCGGCGATCGTGGACCCCTCCGAGGTGTCCTGGGCGAGCCTCGTCGTCACTGCGCTCGCCTACGCGGGCGTGCTCGCCGCCACGGCCGCCCCTCGCCGCCCGAGCGGCCCGAGCGCGGCCGCGGCCGTGCTGCCCGCCTTCGCGGCCGTGACCGTCGTCGTCCTGGGCGCGGGAGTAGTCGCCGGTTCGGCGGCAGGCTACGCGCGCACCACCGCCCCCTCGGGCGTCTCCGGCAGCCTCTTCAACGGCGCGATCGACCCGGTGGTCGCTCTCGGCGCGGACCTGCGCCGCCCGAACCCCGTGACCGTGCTGCGCTACGCCACCGACTCCGACCTGCCCGTCTACCTCCGCGTGCTGACCGTCTCGGACTTCGACGGTGACGACTGGGCGCCGAGCGAGACGGAGCAGACCGCTCCGATCGAGGCGCCGATCGCGCCCGAGGGGCTCTCCGAGAGCGTGCCGCGCGAGGCGGAGGAGGTCGACGTCTCGGTGGAGACGCTGCGGAGCCAGTGGCTCCCCGTGCCGTATCCGGTCTCGTCGCTGACGGGCGTCGGCGACGGCTGGCTCCAGGACGCGCAGGACGGCTCGATCCGCGGCGACGCGACGACCCGCTCCGGAGACGACTACCAGGTGCAGGCGCTGCGGCTCGAGCCCGACCCGCAGCAGCTGCTCGCCGCGCCCGCGCCGTCCGGCGTCGACCGGTACCTCTCGCTCCCCGACGACGTGCCCGAGATCGTCCGCACCACCGCGGAGGAGGTCACGGCGGAGGCTCCGACCGCCTACGACCGGGCGCGCGCGCTGCAGACGTACTTCCGCTCGTCCGAGTTCCGCTACTCCGAGGACACCCCCGCGGAGGAGGGCTACGACGGCGACGGAGTCGGCGTGCTCTCGGCGTTCCTGACGACGAAGGAGGGCTACTGCGTCCACTTCGCCTCGGCGATGGCGGTGATGGCGCGCGAGCTCGGGATCCCGTCGCGGCTCGCCATCGGCTACCAGCCCGGCTCCGTCGTGCCCTCCGGCGGCAGCGACCTGACCACCTACCGCGTCCTCTCCTCCGACCTGCACGCCTGGCCCGAGCTGTACTTCGAGGGGGTCGGCTGGCTGCCCTTCGAGCCGACGCCCAGCCGCGGCGCTCCGGCCTCGTACACCCTGCCGAGCGCGACGGCGTCCTCGGGCCCCACCGCCCCGGGCTCGACCGCGACCACCGCGCCCGGTGCGACCAGCGCTCCCGCCGCGACACCCACTCCGACGGCCGCGTCGGCGACGCCGACCCCCGGTGCCGTCGGCGCCTCGAGCACCACGGCGGCTCCCGCGGCGACGCTCTGGGTGCTGCTCCTGCTGCTCGTGCTCGTCCCCTGGCTGATGCGCGCCGTCCAGCGCGCGCTGCGGCGCCGGTCCGCGCGCTCCGGCTCCGTCGAGGCCGCGTGGGCCGAGCTGCTGGCGACCGCCCGCGACCTGGGCGTCCCCGTGGAGGACACGGAGTCTCCGCGCGCGCAGGAGGCCCGCATGGCTCCCGCCCTCGACCCCGGAGCGGCGGCACGTCTGCAGGGGCTCCGGGAGCGCGTCGAGCGCCGGCGCTACTCGCCGTCCGCGAGCGAGTCGGAGGCGTGGGACGACGCGACCGCCGTGGCCGCCGCGCTCCGCGGCTCCGCGGGTGCCGGTCGTCGGGTGCTCGCGTCGGTCGTGCCGCGCTCGGCGCTGGACCCGGTCGCCCGGCTCGCGCGTCCGAGGTCCGACCTATGATCGCTAGGTGATCCCGGACCCCCTCGACGCCTCGCTCGCGCCGCTGATCGGGCCGCGCACGGCGAGTGCGGTCGAGAAGGCCTTCGGGTACCGCACGGTCGGCGAGCTCCTGGGCCACTACCCGCGCCGCTACGCGAAGCGGGGCGAGCTGACGGCGCTCTCGCGTCTCCCCGTGGGAGAGAGCGTGACGATCGTGGCGGAGGTGCGCGAGGTGCGCGAGCGGCCGATGCGCAACCGGCGCGGCACTCTGCTCGAGGTCGTCATCTCGGACGGCTCGGGCACGCTCTCGCTGACGTTCTTCGGACAGCCCTGGCGCGCGGCGAAGCTCCACCGCGGCGTGCGCGGGATCTTCGCGGGCACGGTCTCGATGTTCCGCGACACCCCGCAGCTCACGCATCCCGACTACCGCCTGTTCGACGACGAGGAGGCCGCCGCGACGGAGACGGGAGGCGGTGAGCTCGCGAAGGACTGGGCCGAGCGGCCGATCCCGATCTACCCGGCGACCAGCGCGATCTCGAGCTGGCAGCTCCAGGCCGCGATCGGCGTGCTGCTGGACGGCTTGCGCGACGTGCCCGACCCGATGCCCGAGCAGGTGCGCGCCGGCCGCTCGCTGCTGGGCCTCGGCGAGGCGCTGGAGCTGATCCACCGCCCGCAGCGGGAGGGCGAGGAGGCGCAGGCGCGCGAGACGCTGCGCTTCCACGAGGCGTTCCTCCTGCAGCTCGCCCTGCTCGAGCGCCGGGCCTCGGCGCGCAGCAGCCCCGCGACCGCCCGCGTGCCCGGCCCCGGCGGGCTGCTCGAGCGCTTCGACGCCGCGCTGCCCTTCGCCCTCACCGGCGACCAGACCGAGGTGGGGCACGAGATCGCCGCCGATCTGGCCGCCGAGAGCCCGATGACCCGGCTGGTGCAGGGCGAGGTCGGCTCCGGCAAGACCCTCGTCGCGCTCCGGGCGATGCTCGCCACGGCCGAGAGCGGCGGGCAGGCGGCGCTGCTCGCTCCCACCGAGGTGCTCGCGGGACAGCACCTCCGCTCGATCGCGAGGACCCTCGGCCCGGAGCTCGCGGCCGAGCTGGTGCCGACCCTCCTCACCGGCGGGCTGGGGGCGGCGCAGCGCCGCGCGGCCCTCCTCCGGATCGTCTCGGGCACGGCGAAGATCGTCGTCGGCACGCACGCCCTCCTCGGCGACGCGGTCTCCTTCTACGACCTGGGCCTCGTCGTGATCGACGAGCAGCACCGCTTCGGCGTCGACCAGCGGGACGCCCTGCGCCGGAAGGGCGCCACCCCACCGCACGTGCTGGTGCTGACGGCCACGCCCATCCCGCGGACCGTCGCCATGACGGTCTTCGGCGATCTCGACACCTCGACCATCCGCGAGCTGCCCGCCGGGCGCCCCGGCATCACGAGCCACGTGGTCCCGCTCGCCGACCATCCCGCGTGGATCGCGCGGGCGTGGGAGCGCGCCGAGGAGGAGATCCGCTCGGGCCACCAGGTCTACCTCGTCTGCCCGGCGATCGAGCCGGGGGAGCCCGCCGAGGGCGCGCAGCCGCCCGAGGAGGACGCCGCCGCGCCGCTCACGACCGTCGCGGCGACGCTGGAGGGCGTGCGCGCGCATCCGCTGCTCGGGAAGCGCCGGTCGGCCGCGCTGCACGGGCGGATGACGACGGAGGAGAAGGACGCCGTGATGCGCTCCTTCGCCGCGGGGGAGATCGACGTCCTGGTGTCGACGACGGTCATCGAGGTCGGCGTGGACGTGCCGAACGCCTCGATGATGGTCGTGCTCGACGCGGAGCGGTTCGGGGTCTCGCAGCTGCACCAGCTCCGCGGGCGCATCGGGCGCGGCGGCGTCGCGGGGGTGTGCCTGTTCGTGACGGCGGCGGAGGCGGGGACGGTCGCACGCGAGCGGGTGGAGGCGGTCGCCGCGACGCTCGACGGCTTCGCGCTCGCCGAGGTCGACCTGGAGCTGCGCCGCGAGGGTGACGTGCTGGGCGACTCGCAGTCCGGCGGGCGCTCGTCGCTCCGCCTGCTGCGGGTGGTGCAGGACGCGGACGTGATCGTGGAGGCGCGGGCGCTGGCCGAGCGGCTCCTCGCGGAGGACCCGTCGCTCGCCGCGCACGACCGGCTCCGTGCCGCGCTCGCGCGCCGCGTGCAGGACCGCGACCGGGAGTTCCTCGCCAAGAGCTAGGCGGTGCCCGCCCGCTACTCTGTCGGCATGGCCCGCATCGCCGTCGTCCCCGGCTCCTTCGACCCCGTGACCCTCGGTCATCTCGACGTGATCGAGCGGGCCGCGCGCCTGGTCGACGAGCTGCACGTCGTGGTGGTGCACAACCCCGCCAAGACCGCGCTGCTGCCGATCGCCCAGCGCGTCTCGCTCATCGAGCAGTCGATCGCGGAGGCGGGGGTCGAGGGGCGGATCGTCGTCGCCTCGTGGAGCATGGGCCTGCTCGTCGACTACTGCACCGACGTCGGCGCGAGCATCCTGGTGAAGGGCATCCGCTCGCAGGTCGACGTGGCGTACGAGACCCCCATGGCGATCGTGAACCGCAACCTCGCGCACGTCGAGACGGTGTTCCTCCTGCCCGATCCCGCGCACGCCCATGTGTCGAGCTCGCTGGTGCGGCAGGTCTCCTCCCTCGGCGGCGACGTCGCCCCCTACGTGCCGCCCGCGGTCGCCGCGTACCTCGCCGCCGGCTGAGGCGCAGCCGGTCGTCCACCCGGGCGATCTCGGGCCGTGGACCCGTGCGCCCGCGGCAGCCGGGAGAATGGACCGGTGAGCGAGACGCGCGTGCAGGCCTGGGCCCTCGACGGCATCCCGGAGGTGACTCCCGGTGACGACGTGCTCGAGCTGATCCTCGCGGCCGTCGTCGCCGCCGCCGAGGAGGACCGGCCCGCGGACGGCGACATCCTCGTGGTCACGAGCAAGATCGTCTCGAAGGCGGAGGGGCGCGTCGTCGCCGCGGCCGACCGCGAGGACGCGATCACGGCCGAGACCGTCCGCGTCGTCGCCACCCGGGCGCACGGCTCCGGCGTCACCCGCATCGTGGAGAACCGCCTCGGGATCGTGCAGGCGGCGGCCGGAGTCGATGCCAGCAACGTCGCGGAGGGGACGGTCCTCCTCCTCCCCGTCGACCCGGACGCCTCGGCGCGGGCCCTCTGCGCGGGTCTCCGGGAGCGGCTCGGCGTGGAGGTGGGTGTGCTCGTCAGCGACACCCTGGGTCGCGCGTGGCGGGTCGGACAGACCGACGCGGCCATCGGGGCCGCCGGCGTCCTCGTGATCGACGACCTCCGCGGCGGAGTCGACGCGCTGGGGCGCACGCTCGGAGTGACCATGCCGGCCGTGGCGGACGAGATCGCCGCGCTCGGCGACCTGGTGAAGGGCAAGGCGAGCGGTCGCCCCGTCGCCGTCGTCCGCGGGCTCGCCCGCCTGGTGACGGGGGTCGAGAGCCCGGGCGCCCGCACGCTGACCCGCACGGGCCCCGACGACATGTTCCGCCTCGGCGCCGACGAGGCCTTCGCCGAGGGCTTCGCGGCCGGAGCCGCCTCGCGCGAGGAGCGCGCGTGACCGGCTGGAGCGCGGTCGTCGTGTTCAAGGGCCGCGGCGGCTCGAAGACGCGCCTCGACGTGCCGGGCCGCGCGGCGCTGGCCGAGGCGTTCCTCCTGGACACGCTCGCCGCCGTGGCCGCCGCGGAGCCGGTGGCGAGCCTTCTCCTGGTCACCTCCGACGCCGGTGCGGCCGACCGCGCACGGGCGGAGCACCCGCAGCTGGTGGTGGTGCCCGACCCGGGGACCCTCGACGCCGCCGTGTCCGGGGGAGCCGAGGCCGCCCTCCACCGCCGGCCGGGCGCCCCGGTGATCGTGCTGACCGGGGACCTGCCCGCCCTGCTGCCGTCGGACCTCTCCGAGGCGCTCGCGACGCGGTCGCTCCCGGCCGTCGTCCCGGACCGCGAGGGGAGCGGCACCACGGCGCTCCTGCTGGCGGCCGGAGCCCTCGTCGCTCCGGCGTTCGGCCCGGGCTCTCTGGCCCGGCACCGCGACGCGGGCTGCGCCGTCGTCGTGCTGCCAGGCTCGTCGACGCTGAGGCTGGACGTCGACACGCTCGCCGATCTCGGAGACGCGGAGGAGGCCGGCGTCGGCCCGCACACCTCCCGCGCGCTGGCCGCAGCGGCCTGACGCGCAGGGAGTCCGAGCCGCGGACGCGATCAGCCGGCGAGCAGCCCCGCCTCGAACGCCGCCGTCAGGCCCGCGTCGATCGCGAGCGGTGCGCCGTCGACCGAGCGGACGGGGATCGCCCGCCGGGTGCTCGACACCAGCCACGCCGCATCGGCACCGGTGAGCGCCGAGACCGGAAGCTCGCGGCGCGACGACGCGAGCCCGCGGCGCTCGCCCAGCGCGAGGACCCGCTCGACCGTCGTGCCGGCGAGCACGCTGCCCGAGAGCGGCGTCGCGAGCACCCCGTCGCCGAGGAGCACCAGGCTCGACGTCGCCCCCTCGAGGAGCAGCCCGTCGCTCGTGCGCCAGACCACGTCGTCGGCGCACCGGGACGCCGCCTCGCGCAGTGCCGCCCGGGTGACGGCGCCCGACGTGGTCTTGACGCCCGGGAGCAGCCACGGCGCGAGCGGACCGCTCGCGTACCCGCGGTCCAGCACGACGACGGCCGCGCCCTTCTCCCGGAGAGCGCTCGAGTCGGGAGTCGGAGCCGCGCGCACGGTGCACCGGGCGGAGTCGCCCGAGCCGTGGGCGGCGATGAAGCGGACCGTCAGGTCGTCGACCCGATCGTGCTCCGCCACGGCGAGGTCGACCGCTCGGGACCAGAGGGGCGCCTCCGGGATCGTCAGCCCGACGGCCCGGGCCGATCCGGCCAGCCTCTCGAGGTGCTCGCCGAGCGCGCGGGGACGTCCGTCGAGGACCGCGACGGTCTCGAAGACCCCGTCGCCGCGGAGGTAGCCCGCCTCGTCGACGCGGACGAGCGGACCCTCCGGGTCGCGGAGGACGACGGCGCCGGAGGTGATCTCGACCAGGACGGGGGTGCTCATCCGCCCATCCTGCCCCCGGCGGAGCCTCAGCGGGGGAGGAGGCCGCTCGCCACGTCGGACGGCTCGACGATCTCGCGCCACGGCTCCGGCCGGAGTCCTGCCGAGCCGAGCACGTCGGCCCCGGCGAGGAGGTCCACGTCGAGACCTGTCAGCTCGCCGATCGCGGCGACCGGCAGCTGGAACGTCCTGAAGCCGCCGAGCGGCACCAGGCCCTCGCGCACGCGCTCCACGAGCTCGCTCTGGTCGAGCAGGTACGCGCTCGTCGCGAGCGTCGATCCGTCCGGGCTCCACGCCGCGATCTTCCAGAAGCGGCGGGGGATGCCCGTACCGCGGTAGACCGGGTCGTCGTCCGCGAGCACGGGCCCGGTGAAGACGCTCAGGCGCGTGCGCCAGGTCTGCGCGTACTCGAGCACCAGGGTCTCGAGCCCGAGCCACAGCTCCTGCGACTGGTTGAAGCCGCTCGCCTGGGGCGCGGCGTTCGTGTAGCAGAAGCTGTCGCGGTTGGCCGCGGCGGCCTCGTCCCGGTCGCCCCAGACGGGGTCGCGGCGGCGGACGAGGTGGCCCCGGTCGAGGTCGTTGCGGGCGTACACCTCCGGCCCGGTCTGCTCGGAGGCGGGGATGCGGTCGTCGAGGTGCCAGTCGTCGCCGCGGCCGAGCTCGACCAGGCGCGCGCCGTCGATGTTCACGGCCGTCGAGACGGCCAGGCGCCGCTCCGGATCCAGCAGCACCTCGAAGTGCGTGTACGGCAGGAGCCGCACCGGGCGCTCGACCCTCAGGCGCGGCGCACCCGCGGGGACGCCGAGGAAGTCCGCGTCGAAGCTCACTCCTCGACCTCCGCCGTCGGAGTCGCCGTGGCTGTCGCTGTCGGGGTCGCCGTGGGCGTCGCCGGGGGAGCCTCGGTCGCGGGGACTCCCGTGCCGGTCGGAGCCGGAGCCGGTGCCTGGGTGGCGGGAGCCGGGACCTGCGAGCCGTTGCTGATCAGCAGGGCGATGTCGGAGTAGCGCGCGACGGTCGTGCCCGCGGCCGGGTCGGTGCCCGCCACCACGCCGGCCGGGAGCGACGAGTCGATGGTCGCCCCCTCCTCGACGTCGAAGCCGAGGTCCTCCAGCGCCTCCGTGGCGTCGTCGACCGAGCGGCCGGAGACGGTCGGCACGGCGATCTGGCGGCCGTTCAGCAGGGCGCTGCTGGGCTCCTCGAAGTCGTCTCCGCCGTACTTCTGGTCGGCGCGGGTCATCACCGAGTTCCAGATGTAGTGGCGGATGTTGGAGGCGTACGGGCGGCTCTCGAGCTCCGAGTTCGGGAAGCGGACCTCGCGCATCGAGGTGTGGCCGTCGATGTTGCCCACCCAGACCACGGTCGCGACGCGCGAGCTCGCGCCGTCCATCCAGGTCGACTCCGCGTTGTCGGTGGTGCCCGTCTTGCCGATGTGCTCGATGCCGTCGTCCGGGTCGGACTGGGCGGCCGTGCCGCCGGTGACGACGCGCTGCAGGGCGTAGTTCGCGACCGCCGTCAGCTCGGGGCTGAGGGCCTGGTTGCAGGTGGAGGTCGGCGGCTGGACGGCGGCGCCGGTCGCGTCGGTGATCGCGTCGATGGCGATCGCGGAGCAGGCGGTGCCGTTGTTGGCGAAGCCGGCGAAGGCGGTGACCATCGAGAGGGGGGAGATGAGCGTGTCCGAGCCGAGGACGGCGGACGGCTTGTAGTCGACCTCGCCGCCGTCGGCCGCCTTCACGCCGAAGCCGACCGCGCGGTCGCGGATCGCGCAGAGGTCGAGCTGCTGCGCCATCGAGACGTAGACGGTGTTGATCGACTGCATCGTGCCGGTCAGCACGCTGTAGCTGCCGTTCTCGCTGTCGTCGTTGTTGACCTCGTAGGAGGTGTCGAGCTCGCCGCCCGGCGCGCAGCTGGCGGGGAAGCCCGAGAAGGTGCGCTCGCGGCCGTTGATCGTCTCGTTCAGGGTGCGTCCGCTCGCGAGCCACTGCGCGAGCGTGAACACCTTGTAGGTCGATCCGACCTGGAACCCGGCGGAGCCGCCGTAGGCCGTGTCGGTATTGAAGTTGACGGCGGAGAAGTTCGCGCCGTTCACGGCGCCGGCCGCGTCGTAGTCCTTGTTCTGCACCATCGCCAGGATCCGGCCGGTGCCGACCTCCATCGAGACGGTCGCGCTGCCGATGTTGGTGTCGAGGGTGGGGACCTTGGGGACGGCGTTGTTCGTCGCGTTGGCCGCGGTGTCCTGCAGGTCGCGGTCGAGCGTCGTGTAGATCTTGTAGCCGCCGCGCTGGAAGTTCGCGAGGCGGGTGTCCGCGTCGTCGCCGAACGCCGGGTCGTTCTGGACGACGCGGGTGATGTAGTCGCAGAAGAAGGCCGCGTTGCCGGCGGTCTGGCAGCCCGTGGGCGTCTGAGTGATCGCGGGGACGACCTCCTCGGCGACGGCGGCGTCGTGGTCGGCCTGCGAGATCTTCCCCTCCTGCAGCATCTGGTCGAGGACGTAGTCGCGGCGGACCTTGTTGTCCGGGATGTTCTCGGGCTGGTCGATCCTGAGGCCGTTGGGGTTGTTGACCGTGGCGATCAGGCTCGCGGCCTGCGCCAGGCTCAGGTCGGCCGCGGTGGTCGAGAAGTAGTACTCGGCCGCCGCCTGGATGCCGTAGACCTGGCCGCCGAAGCCCGCGATGTTGAGGTAGCCGAGGAGGATGTCGTCCTTGCTGTACTTCTTCTCGAGGTCGACGGCGAGCTTCATCTCCTTGAGCTTGCGGCTCGGAGTGGTCGCGGTCGCCTCCTCGTAGGCGGCCTCGGAGGCCGCCTCGTCGGTCGCGCTCAGCGACTCCGCCTTCTGCACGAGGACGTTCTTGACGTACTGCTGAGTGATGGAGGATCCGCCCTGGAGGTCCCCGCCGACGATGTTGCTGAGCACCGCGCGGATCGTGCCCTGCAGGTCGACGCCGCCGTGGTCGTAGAAGCGCGGGTCCTCGGTCGAGACCGCCGCGTCCTTCACGGACTGGCTGACCTGGTCGAAGGCCACCTCCTCGCGGTTCTGCGCGTAGAAGGAGGCGAGCAGCTCGTCCGAGCCGTCGGTGCGCTTGGCGTAGATCTCGGTCTTCTGGGCCAGCTGGCCGAGCTCGAGGTACTCGGGCACCGTCTCGAACAGCCCGATCGGGTTGTTCTCGGCGAGACCGGTGACGGCGAGGGCGGGAGTGACCCCGACCGTGATCAGCAGGCCCCCGGCGAGGCTGGCTCCGACGATCCCGAGGACCCGGGCGAGCACGCCGCCGCGGGCGGTTCCTTGCGCAGACATGGCTACGAGAGTAGGCGACGAGTCTGGATCCGTCGTGCGGCCGCGCTCGGGGGCCCGGATGCCCGCCCTCCCGGCTCCGGGAGCGGCGGCCGCCGGTACGGTGAGCGGGTGACCAGAGCCCGAGCATGACCGCCTCCGCCGACCCCGCCGAGACGCGCCGCCGCGCGGTGCTCGTGGTGGCCGTCCTCGCCTCCTTCGTCGCCTTCCTCGACGGCACCGTCGTCAACGTCGCCCTGCCCGCCATCACCCGCGAGCTCGGCGGCGGGCTCGCGGTGCAGCAGTGGGTGGTCGACGGGTACCTGATCACGCTCGGCGCGCTGATCCTCGTGGCCGGCTCGCTCGCCGACCGCATCGGCCGGGCCCGCAGCATGACCATCGGCCTGATCGGCTTCGGCGTCACCTCGCTGCTGTGCGCGCTGGCCCCCACCGCCGAGGTCCTCATCGTGGCGCGGATGCTCCAGGGTGCCGCCGGCGCGATCCTCGTGCCCAGCTCGCTCGCCCTCATCATCGCGACCGTCCACGGCGCCGCGCAGGCTCGGACCATCGGTGCGTGGACGGCCTGGACCGGCACGGCGACGATCGCCGGGCCCGTGCTCGGCGGCCTGCTGGTGGACGCGGGCTCGTGGCGGTACGTCTTCGCGCTCAACCTGCTGCCGATCGCGGTGACGCTGGTCCTGCTGCGCAGGCTCGGCGCGGTCGACTCGGGGACCCGGGTGCCGATCGACGGCGTCGGCGCGGTGCTCGGGGTGATCGGCCTGGGAGGGCCGGTGTTCGCGCTGATCGAGCAGGAGCGACTCGGGATCCAGCATCCGCTCGTGCTGACCGCCCTGATCGGGGGAGTCGCCGCCCTCGTCGCGTTCGTCGTGTGGGAGCGGCGAGCGGCGCATCCGATGCTGCCGCTGTCGCTCTTCGCGTCGCGGAACTTCACCGTCGGCAACGTCTCGACGGCGTTCGTCTACGGAGCGCTCTCCTTCGGCTTCTTCGCGCTGGGCCTGTTCCTGCAGCAGACCCTGGGCTTCTCGGCGACCCTGGCCGGGCTCGCGACGCTCCCGCCGACGATCCTGCTGCTCCTGCTCTCGCAGGTCTCCGGGTCGCTGTCGGCGCGGTTCGGTCCGCGGCTCTTCATGGGCGTCGGACCGCTGATCGCCGCGGCCGGGTTCCTCCTGCTCTCCTTCGTCGACGAGGGCGCCGACTACGCCACGCAGCTGCTGCCGGGCATCCTCCTGTTCGGCTTCGGCCTCGCGGTGACGGTCGCTCCGCTGACCTCGACGATCCTCGGCGCGGTGGAGGACGGGCACAGCGGAGTCGGCTCCGCTGTGAACAACGCCGTCTCGCGCATCGCGGGGCTGGTCGCCATCGCCGCGACCTCGCTCGTGGTCGGCGACTCGCTCGACGTCGAGGGCTTCTCCCGTGCCGCCGTCGCGACCTCCGCCCTCCTGGTGGCCGGGGGCGTCGTCTCCCTCCTCGGCATCCGCAACCCGGCTCCCGCCGACCGCTGACGACTGCTCGGGGAGCGTCTCCGACCCCCGTCCGGGGTGCGGCGCTCCGTGTTCACGCGGTGTCCGCCGATCCTTCGACGGAACGTGGATGAAATAGTTGTCGCTACATGGAATACTGATCGACGTCGATGCGCTTGCATACATCGGACGGGGACGCTCTCCCCGCGACGACCGTCACACTCGAGGAGAAACCATGACCGACACCGTCACCATCCCCGGCTACAAGGCCGGCACCTGGGTCATCGACCCCACCCACAGCGAGGTCGCGTTCAGCGTCCGCCACCTGATGATCAGCAAGGTCAAGGGCAAGTTCGAGCGCTTCACCGCCACGTTCACCACCGGCGAGAACCCGCTCGACTCCAAGGTCGAGGCCACCGCCGAGGTCGCCTCCGTCAACACCAACGAGCCCAACCGCGACGGCCACCTCCGCACCGGCGACTTCTTCGAGGCCGAGAAGTACCCGGAGATCCACTTCGTCTCGACCGCCGTCCGCCCGAACGGCGACGACTTCCTCGTCGACGGCGAGCTCACCATCAAGGGCACCACCAAGCCCGTCACCTTCGAGGTGGAGTTCGGCGGCTTCGGCACCGACCCCTACGGCAACTACAAGGCCGGCCTCACCGCCAAGGCCACCATCGACCGCACCGACTTCGGTCTGACCTACAACGCGGCCCTCGAGACCGGTGGCGTGCTCATCGGCGAGAAGGTCACCATCACCCTCGACCTGCAGGCCGCCCACCAGGCGTAGTCCGAGCCGATCGACCGGAGCCGTCCCTCCCCCCGGGGAGCGGACGGCTCCGTCGTTCCCGGAGCCGGTCCGGGATCAGAGGATGCCGAGCTCCGTCAGCTGCTCGGAGATGCCCGCGCCGTCGGGCGCGAAGACCCAGGTCGTGCCGCTGGTCAGGGAGCGGTCCTCGGCCTTGGAGCGGCCTCCCGCGAGCACCGCCTCGCCGGTGGAGAGCTGGCGGATCGCGATCGCCGCGACCTTGTCGGGGTGCTCGTCCGCGAAGTCGGAGTAGATCTCCTCGTCGTGCTGCCCGTCGTCGCCGACCAGCAGCCAGCGCACGTCCGGGAACTCGGCCGCGAGTCGGCGGAGGTTCATCTCCTTGTGCTGCTTGCCGCTGCGGAACCAGCGGTCGTGCGTCGGGCCCCAGTCGGTAAGGAGGAGCGCTCCGGCCGGGTACAGGTGCCGCGACAGGAAGCGGGTGAGCGCCGGGGCGACGTTCCACGCGCCGGTGGAGAGGTAGATGACCGGGGAGCCCTCGTACTGCCGGGCGAAGCGGTCGAGGAAGACCGCCATGCCGGGCGTGGGCATCCGGGCGTGCTCGTCGAGCACGAAGGTGTTCCAGGCGGCGACAAAGGGGCGGGGGAGCGCGGTGACCATCACCGTGTCGTCCACGTCCGACACGACTCCGAGCCGCGACTCCGGACGCACGATGAAGACGGGCGCCTCGACGGGCTTCGAGCCCGCGGTCGAGAAGGTGATGGTGTGCCAGCCGGGCTCGAGCGTGATCGGGAGGTCCGCGTCGACGACTCCGCCGCGGTCGGCCGTCACCCGGTGGGTCTGCCCGTCTGCTTCGACGGTCACGACGGCCCCGCTCACGAAGACGCTGGTGAAGCTCCGCCAGCCGCGCACGCCCTCGACGGGGCGGACCTCCTCGACCCCGGGAGGGGTCGGCCGCGTGTAGAGGACGCGGGCCAGGACGCGCAGCTGCGTCGTCGAGCCGTAGCCGGTGTAGGGGATGACCCTCGGGACGTAGCCCTTGCGCTTCACGCGCCTCATCCGGAAGGAGTGGAGTCGGTCCTCGAGGCGGGCGGCGCGGTGCATGACCTCCGCCTTGCCTGCGCTCAGGGGCTTGCTCTCGGGCGTCAGCGGCATCCGCCCAGTCTGTCAGACCGGATGCCGGACCGCGGATCGCGCTCTCACGCGATCGTCAGGCTCCGGTGGGCTCGATCAGCTCGGGGCCGTTCGCCGAGACGGAGCCCACGGCTGCACCGACGCCGTGCACCTCGAGCTCCTCGGACAGCTCGGCCGCGCCCTCGGCGGCCGCGCGCAGCAGCTCGCCGTCCCCGGGGGACGCCGGGTCCAGCCAGTCCTCGATCAGCTCCGGCTGCAGCAGCACGGGCATCCGCTCGTGCACCTCGGCGAGCGGCCCGGCGGAGGGGCGGGTGAGGACCGTCGCCGAGAGCAGCCACGGAGAGCCCGGCTGGGCCGAGCGCCACCACTCGTAGAGACCGGCGAACAGGAGGAGCGAGCCCTCGCCCGGCGAGACGTAGACGGGTGCCTTCGCCCCGTCCGCGCCGACCCGCCACTCGTACCAGCCCGAGGCGGGCACGATCGCGCGCCGGGAGGCGTAGGACTCGCGGAACGAGGGCTTCTCGGCGACGGACTCGATCCGCGCGTTGAACAGCGGCGGCCCCGCGGACGGGTCGGCGGCGGAGCGGGGCACCATGCCCCAGCGGGCTCCGGCGAGCCGACGCCGCGGCGGGCTGCCCTCCTCGACCCCCTTCATCGACTCCGCGACGACGGCGATCCGCTGGGCCGGCGCGATGTTCCAGGACGGCTCCGGCAGGTCGGCGCCCGGCTCGTCGATGTCGAAGAGCGCCACCAGGTCGGCGGTGGTCTGCGAGAGGACGAAGCGTCCGCACATGGTTTCTCCCGGGTGGATCGGACCCGCGGAGCCGTCGCCCTTCCGGGGGCGCGAAACACGAGGGACTTTCGATGAGACGACCCCGACCGGCGGTCGCCGTGCGTACGATTGTAGGAACCACGACCGAAGGAGCCCGCCGTGCCTCTTGGAAACCTCGTCGATCGACCGTTCGGTGAATCGTCCCAGGTCCGCAACGAGCCGGTGCAGGTGCGCAGCGCCGCCCGTCTCGCCTCGCTGCTCGACGCGGCGGCCGCCGTCGTCGACGAGGTCGGCTTCGACCGCCTGACCACGGCGATGGTCGCCGAGCGCGCGGGAGCCGCTATCGGCACGGTCTACCGCTACTTCCCGGACCGCATCGCCGTCCTCCAGGCGCTGCGCGAGCGGGCCCTCGAGCGCTTCCGCCGCCGCGTCATCACCGAGATCCGCGACACCCACCCGGGCAACTGGTGGGGCGCGGTCGACTGCGCCATCGACGCCTTCTGCGAGATGCACCGCAACGAGCCGGGCTTCCGCTCCATCCGCTTCGTCGACACGATCCACGCCCCCGAGGTCGCGGGCGAGGCGTTCGAGGCCGGCTTCTTCGCCCGCCGCTTCGCCGAGATCCTCGCGTCCGAGTACGGCCTCCC
Source organism: Rathayibacter sp. AY1E8 (assembly GCF_002931415.1). Classification (NCBI taxonomy): domain Bacteria; kingdom Bacillati; phylum Actinomycetota; class Actinomycetes; order Micrococcales; family Microbacteriaceae; genus Rathayibacter; species Rathayibacter sp. AY1E8. The sequence goes on along the minus strand of NZ_PSVI01000007.1, from coordinate 16,975 downwards.
GGGCGGCGCGCAGCTGTCCTTCCGCCTCGAGGTGACCATCGAGGTCGCGGACGCGCTGCTCACGCGCGCGTTCCTCATCGACCCCAACGGCGACCAGCGCTTCATCGACGAGAGCCGCTCGCTGCTGCGCCACTACATGACCTCGCACTACGGAGCCGTCGAGGAGTCCTGACCCGCTAGGGCTGTCAATGCCCTAGTCGCTCCCGGAACATCCCGCAACACTTCGCGGTCCGGGTTTGCAGGCGGCTGCTAATGGTGTTTTCCTTGCCGCCTGGCCCCGTTCGGGGCCGCGGGCCGTGCAACGGCCGGACGCGCGGAGCGAGAGCGGGCACAGTCGTGGACCAGGGACAGATCGGCGCGCACACCGCCGGACGGCGGGCGGCCTCGTGATCGAGTTCCGCAACGTCAGCAAGCAGTACCCGGACGGCACGCGGGCGGTCGACGACTTCTCGCTCGTGCTGCCCTCCCGGCAGACGACCGTCTTCGTCGGCTCCTCGGGCTGCGGGAAGACCACGATCCTCCGCATGATCAACCGGATGATCGAGCCGACCTCCGGCACCATCGAGATCGACGGCGAGGACATCTCGTCCCTGCCCGCCGTCGCGCTCCGCCGCCGCATCGGCTACGTGATGCAGAACTCCGGCCTCCTGCCGCACCGCAAGGTCATCGACAACATCGCGACCGTGCCGCGGCTGAACGGGGTCGCCAAGAAGCAGGCGCACGCCCGCGCGCTCGAGCTGATGGACACGGTCGGACTGGACCGTGCGCTCGCCGCCCGGTACCCCAGCCAGCTCTCCGGCGGCCAGCAGCAGCGCGTCGGCGTGGCGCGCGGCCTCGCGGTCGACCCGAACATCCTGCTGATGGACGAGCCGTTCGGCGCGGTCGACCCTCTCGTGCGCGCCGACCTGCAGCGCGAGACCCTGCGACTCCAGGACGAGCTCGACAAGACCGTGGTCTTCGTCACCCACGACATCGACGAGGCGTTCCTGCTCGGCGACCAGGTCGTCATCCTCGAGAAGGGCGGCCGGATCGCGCAGAAGGGCTCGCCCGCCGAGATCCTGGCGAACCCCGCGAGCGAGTTCGTCGCCGGCTTCGTCGGTGCGGACCGCGGCAAGCGCTCGCTCCGGATCGAGGAGCGCGACGGCGCCCGCATCGTGGTCGACGGCGACGGGCGTCCGACCGGAGTGCTGCGCGCGCAGGACGGCCCCGCCGCGTGAACTGGGTCGTCAACAACACGGACGCGATCGTTGCGAACCTGCTGGCGCACCTGGCCCTGTCGGTCCCGCCGATCCTGCTCAGCTTCCTCGTCTCGCTGCCGTTCGGCTGGTTCGCGAACCGCTACCGCTGGAGCCGCGGCACCCTGCTGACAGGGCTCGGCGTGCTCTACGCCATCCCCTCGCTGGCCATGTTCATCCTGCTGCCGGTCCTGCTGGGCATCCCGCTCCGCTCGACCGCCAACGTGATCACGGGCCTCACCCTCTACGGCGTCGCGCTGATGGTCCGCACCACCTCGGACGCACTGGGCGCGGTGTCGGACGACGTCCGCCAGTCGGCGACCGCGATGGGCTACTCCGGCTGGGCGCGCTTCTGGCGGGTCGAGTTCCCGCTGGCCGGCCCGGTCCTGCTCTCGGGCCTGCGCGTGGTCACGGTCAGCACGGTCAGCCTGGTGACGGTCGGCGCGGTGCTCGGGATCCAGAGCCTCGGCCTGCTCTTCACCGACGGCTTCCAGCGCGGCATCACCGGTGAGATCGTCACGGGCATCGTCCTCACGATCGTCCTCGCGCTGGTGCTCGACGGACTGCTGGTGCTGATCGGCCGTCTCCTCATGCCCTGGACGGCTCTGGACCGCACGCGCCGCTCGCGCAGACCGGTCGCGGTCGAGAGGGCGGTGACGTCGTGAACCTCATCGCCGAGGCCTTCGCCTGGATCGCCGACCCCGCGCATTGGACCGGGGTCTACGCGATCCCGACCCGTGTCGCCCAGCACGTCGGCATCAGCCTGCTGGTGCTCGTGATCGCGGCCGCGATCGCGATCCCGATCGGCTACCTGATCGGGCACACCGGGCGCGGCAAGGGCATCGCCGTGCCGGTCGCAGGCGGACTGCGCGCCCTGCCGACGCTGGGCGTGCTCGTCCTCGCGGCGATGAGCCTGGGGCTCGGCCTCGGCGCTCCGGTGATCGCCCTCGTCGTGCTCGCGATCCCGTCGGTGCTCGCCGGCGCGTACTCCGGGCTCGAGGCGGTCGACCGCCGCACGGTCGACGCGGCGCGCTCGGTGGGCATGACCGAGTGGCAGATCCTGACGAAGGTCGAGATCCCGCTGGGGCTGCCGCTGCTGATCGGCGGGCTCCGCTCGGCGGCGCTGCAGATCATCGCGACCGCCACGCTCGCCGACTACATCGGCGCCGGCGGCCTCGGGCAGTACATCTTCCGCGGAGTGAAGTCGGGGGACTACCCGCAGATGCTCGCCGGCTCGATCCTGGTGATCGTGCTGACGCTCCTCAGCGAGGTCCTGTTCGCCCTCCTCCAGCGGCTCGCCGTGCCGCGCGGAGTCGTGCTCGGCCTGGCCGGCACCGCCGGCCGCACAGGTTCCCGCGCCTCGTCGCCCCGACGACGCGCGGTGATGGGAATCCCCATCGAAGAAGGGAAATAGCAATGTTCACAGCACATTTCACGAAGGGCCGTGTCGCGCTCAGCGCACTCGCGGTCGGTGCCGTCGTGGCACTGGCAGGGTGTTCCTCGAGCGATCCGCTCGATGAGGGATCGGGTGCGACTGCGGGCAGCGAGACCATCGTGGTCGGCTCGCAGGACTACTACTCGAACGAGATCCTCGCCGAGATCTACGCGCAGGCGCTGGAGAACGACGGCTTCACCGTCGACCGCCAGCTGCGCATCGGCCAGCGCGAGATCTACCTGCCCGAGATCGAGAGCGGATCCATCGACGTCTTCCCGGAGTACGACGGCAGCCTCCTGCAGGCGCTCGAGCCCGACGCGACGGCCACCACCGCCGACGACGTGTACTCCGCGCTCGGCGACGCGCTGCCCGACGGCCTCCGCGCCCTCGACGCCGCCGAGGCCAGCGACCAGAACTCGTACACCGTCACCCAGGCCTTCGCCGACAAGTGGGACCTGACCGACATCGCGTCGCTCAAGAACGTCACCGACCCGATCGTGGTCGGCGGCAACTCCGAGCTGCAGACGCGCCCCTACGGGCCCGACACCCTGCAGTCGAAGTACGGCATCACGACCACCTTCCAGGCGATCGAGGACAGCGGCGGATCGACCACCGTCGACGCGCTCACCAGCGACCAGATCCAGCTGGCGAACGTCTACACGGCCGACCCGAACATCCAGAAGAACGACCTCGTCGCTCTCGAGGACCCGGACGGACTGTTCGTGGCCGACAACGTCGTGCCGATCGTCTCGAGCAAGATCACGGACGACGCGGCCGAGGTGCTGAACGCGGTCAGCGCGAAGCTCACGGCGGACGACCTCGTCGCCCTCAACTCCGAGAGCGTCAACGAGCAGAAGTCCGCGTCCGCGATCGCGGGCGAGTGGCTGAAGTCGGCGGGTCTCGTCGACTGATCCTCCCCGGATCCACGCCCGGAGGCGCGTCACTCGTCGAGGTGACGCGCCTCCGCTCTGTTCAGGAGCTTCTTCCCGAGGAGCACGAGCAGGGCGAAGACGACGATGACGCCCACGAAGACGTAGCCGGCGCCGTGCAGGCTCTCCGAGAGCTCCCGGTAGCTGCCCGCCGCGGCCGCGCCGACGCCGACGTAGGCGGACGACCAGAGCACGCACGCCGGGATCGTCCAGGCCATGAAGGTCCGATAGCGCATCCCGCTCATCCCCACCGTCAGCGGGATCAGCGAGTGCAGCACCGGCAGGAATCGCGAGAGGAACACGGCGAACCCGCCGCGCCGCGCGAGGTAGCGCTCGGCCTTCAGCCAGTTCTTCTCGCCGAGCCGGCGTCCCAGGCGCGACGCGCGGATCCGCGGCCCGAACCAGCGGCCGAGGTAGAAGCCGACGGACTCGCCGCAGAGGGCGCCGATGACGACCGTGACGGCCAGCGCCGCGAACTGCAGCGGGCTGGTCACGCCGGTCGCGCTGACGATCACGATCGTGTCGCCGGGGACGACGAGGCCCGCCAGGATCGTGGTCTCGAAGAAGATCGCGAGTCCGGCGAGGAGCGTCCGCCAGACCGGGGGGACGCTGACGACGAAGTCCAGGATCCCGGTGAGGGTGTCGTTCACCGGGCGCCCCCGCCCGCCGCGGATTCGATCAAGGGCTGGGGCCGACGGCGGCTCCGGATGCTCGGCATGGCTCGATCGTAGGGGCGCACGGCTGGGCGGCGGCAGGGCTGCGCCCGGGAGGCCGGTGGACGCCGAGCGGTCAGGGGACGGCGACGAGCGCGGAGGCCGCCGGGCCGGTGCCGTTCGCCGTGACCGCCTGCACCGAGAGGGTGTAGCTGCGGCCCGGGACCAGCTTCGTGAAGGTCTGCGAGCGCTTGGTCGCGGCGACCACGGCGCTCCAGGCTCCGGCTCCGCTCGTGTCGGACCCGTCGCGCGACACCCGGTAGCCGGTGACCGCCGAGCCACCGGTCCCCGCGGGGGGCGACCACGCGAGCGTCGCCGTGCCGTCCGAGCCCGCCGTGGCGGTGACCGCGGTCGGCGCGCCGGGGAGCCCGGCGGCGACGAGGGTCGCCGTCAGCGTGGTGCTGCTCCCGGGAGTGACGACGCTGTGCGAGGCGGCGCCGCCGTCCGACCAGGACGAGAACCGGTAGGCCGTGCCCGACGCGTCGGTCTGGTCCGGGACCTCCAGCTGGAGGGCCGAGCCCGCCCACGAGACGACGGTCGTGCCTCCGGCGACCTCGGTGCCGTTGACGACGACCGTCCGGCCGGCGGGAGCGGTGGCCAGGGTGACGGAGACCTTCTGTGGGGAGAACGTCCGCGTCGCCGTCGTCGACACTCCGCTCGAGTCCGTCGCCGTGACGCTGATCAGGAGGTCGCTGTCCGCGGCGGCGGCGAGGTCCTCCGGGCCGGGGGCGACGAAGGAGAGGTCGTTCCCCGCCAGCGGCCCGAGGAAGGGATGGGTGTGCTGAGCGTGGCGACGCTGGACGGTCCAGGTGAGCGCCGAGGCGGGAAGGACGCCGTCCTCGGCGTCGGTCGCCGTGGCGCGGAGGCCGTAGCTCCGGCCCGTGACGAACATCCCTCCGTCGGCGGGTGCGGTGATGCTCACCGTCGGGGCACTGTCGCCCGAGGTGATCCTCGTCGTCGCGGGGGCGGAGACGGCTCCCTTCGGATCGCGGACGCGGAGGGACGCGGTCCAGCTGCCGGCGGCGTAGCTGTGGGTGAAGGTCGGGCCGGTCGTGATGCGGTCGGGGGTGCCGTCGCCGAACGACCACAGGTAGGTCAGGGCACTGCCCTCCGGGTCGCTGCTGCCCGAGCCGTTCAGCCGCGCGGCGAGAGGAGCCGCGCCGGAGGAGGGGGCGGCGGTGAGGGCCGCGGTCGGGGCGCGGTTCGCCGCGGCGGTGTAGGCGAGGCGCCGGACCTCGCCGCCGTTCGCGTAGCTGGTGTAGAAGAGGTCCTGGGTCCCGCGCGAGGGGCCGAAGGCCATGGCGACGGCGCTGCTGCCGCCGAGGCCGGTCACGAGGTCGCCGGCCGCGCCGGTGCGGCCGAGGGTCCGGATCTTCCCGCACACGTAGTCGCCGAAGAGGTACGCGCCGTCGTAGGCGGCCGGCCAGACGCCGCGGGGGACGTAGGCGCCGCCCGTGATCGAGGCGCAGCCGCTGCTGTGCGCGTAGTCGTGGACCGGGTCGGTGAGCCCGGCGGGCGCCGCGGCTCCGCAGTTCGAGGCCGAGCCGGTCTTCGCGCAGTGGCCCTCACGGGTGTTCCAGCCGTAGTCGGCGCCGGCGACGCCCTGGTCGATCTCCTCCCAGGCGTCCTGGCCCACGTCGTTGATGCGGAAGACGGTGCCGGTCGCGTTCGGGTCGAAGGCCATCCGGAACGGATTGCGCAGGCCGCTCGCGAAGGTCTCGCGGCAGCGCAGGCCCTCGGCGGCCGGGGCGAGCCGGCAGGAGGCGGTCCCGGTGCCCAGGTAGGGGTTGCCGGCCGGGACGCCGCCGGTGAGGGTGATCCGGAGGATCTTGCCGTTCAGGATGTTCGGGTCGCGGGCGGCGTCGTTCCGGCCGCCGCAGCCGCTGCCGCCCGGCGAGCCGACCCCGCCGCGGTAGTCGCAGCCGCCGTCGCCGACGCTGACGTAGAGCAGGCCGTCCTTGCCGATGGCGAGGTCGCCGCCGTTGTGGTTGCTCGCGGGGGAGTAGATGCCGTCGAGGAGGACGCGCTCGGAGGCCGGGTCGATGCGGTCGTCGGTGCCGAGCTGGAACGAGGAGACGCGGTTGCGCGGGGCTCCCGCGGGGTTCACCGTGCCGCCGGCGTTGGTCGGGCAGGAGGAGTCGGAGCCCTTCGCCGTGTAGTAGACGACGACGGTGCGCGAGCCCGGTGCCGGGTCGACCGCGAGGCCGAGCACGCCGCGCTCGCCGTTGGCGCAGACCTTCGAGCGCAGGTCGAGGGCCGGGGTGGCGACAAGGCTGCCTCCGCGGATCACCCGGATCGCTCCGGTCTGCGAGGAGACGAGGGTGCGCCCGTCGGTCGTGAAGGCGAGGGCGGTCGGCGCGGGGACGGCCGCCACCCGGGAGTCGGTGAAGCCGGCGGGCACGACGGGAGCGGCGGACGCCGGACCCGCGGGCCCGGCGACGAGCGCGGCGGCCGTGATCGCCAGGACGGTGAGCAGGGCGAGACCGCGGGGGCGGATCCTCGAGCGGGGCATCGGTGACTCCGAGACGGTCGGCGCTGCTGAGCGAGCGGCGGTCTGCGGCGGTGCAGAGGGCGCTGTCGGCGATGACGCGGGGCCAGGATAGGCGCGCGCGGCGGAGGGGCCGTGTCCCCCTTCAGGGTCAACACTGGGGGCTCCGGGCGCGGTGTCCCCGGGCCGCTCACGTCGAGCGGGGCTGCAGTGCGTCGGCCCGCCGGTTCACTCCAGAGCGGGCAGGACCACCGCGCGGACCGCCTCCGAGAACCGGGCGTAGCCGGCCTCGTCGAAGTGCAGGCCGTCGTCGACGAAGAGGGAGGGGTCGACAGAGCCGTCGGAGGTGACGAGCGCGTCGGCGGTGGGGACGAAGGTGACGCGGTCGTCCGTCTCGGCGTAGGCGCTGACCGCGGTGTTGGCGGCGCGGACCTCGGCGCCGACGGAGGCGCGGGCGGGCGTCTCCGCGATCTCGACGTAGAACAGCTCGGCGTCGGGGGCGACCTCCTCCACGCGCTGGAGGTACTCGACGACGGCGCCGGCGGTCTGGGCGCCGGTGCGCGAGCCCTCCTCGCCGCTGATGTCGTTCGCTCCCACGTACACGATCACGGCGCGGGGATCGAAGGGGGCGACCATGCGGTCCAGCCATGCGAGGTGATCGGCGACGGTCGTGCCGCCGATCCCGATGTTGTAGGTCTCGAGCGGGCGCAGGTCCTCCTTGGAGGTCGTCCAGCGGCCGATCGTGGAGCTGCCAGTGAGGACGATGCTGTGCTGCGGGAACCCGGCGGCGAAGCGCCTCTCGAGACCGGCGACGCGCTCGGCCATGTCGACGGAGGAGGTGGGGCCGGGGTCGGGGGAGCTCGCGAGCGGAGCGCCCGCGCCTCCGCTCCGCGAGGCGAGCGAGAGGGCGATGCCCGCGCCGGCGAGGACCAGCGCGAGCACCAGCAGCGCGACCAGGAGGCGGAGGCGGATGCGGCGGGGGCCGGGGGCGGAGCCGGAGGGCGTCGCTCGAGTCATGGCTCGATCCTCGGGCATCGGCGGGGGCGCGTCGTCCACGAGGAGGCCGTCCGAGGACCCGCGCACCCGGTGGCCGTCTCTCCGTCACCGGATCGCCGTGATCGGATCCGCGCAGAACATCACAGAGGATGCACAGCCGTGCAACACTTGCACATCGCCATCGCCATCGTCGCCGCCGGCCGACTTCCGATGGACGATCACGACGAGGACTCATGGCACGCGCACGCATCACCTGGGTGGACACGGCGAAGGGCATCGCGATCATCCTGGTCGCCCTGGCCCACTCCGTGCAGTGGACCACGACGGCCGGGATCGCCCCCGACTCGTGGAACGAGATCAACCTCCTCCTCATCACCTTCCGGATGCCGCTGTTCTTCCTCGCCTCGGGGCTGTTCGCCGGCTCCGTGCTCACCCGGTCGTGGCCGGAGCTCTGGCGTTCGCGGCTGAGCCTGCTGGTCTGGGCCTTCCTGCTCTGGTCCGTGGTGCGGTTCCTCTTCTTCCTGGTGGTGCCCAACCCGGGCGGCACCGACGAGTCCGACCCGCTCGCGCTGCTCCTCCAGCCGGTGATGCCGCACAACGGGCTCTGGTTCCTCTACGCGCTCACGATCTTCTTCGTGGCCGCCAAGCTCGCGCAGGGCCGGATCGACTGGCGGGTGCAGATCGGCATCGCGACCGCGATCGCCGTGGTCTGGTACGCCGTCCGCTCCAGCACCTCCGAGGGCACCGGGAACATCGCCTGGGACGGCATGGCCCGCTACCTGATGTTCTTCCTGCTCGGCCTGTACCTGCGGAACGCGGTGATCGCGTTCGTGGAGCGCCGCGGGATCCTCAGCGGAGTCGGCTTCGGCGTGCTGTTCCTCGTGCTCGCCGGCGTGATCCTCGCCGTCCGCGCCCGCTTCCCGCTGCTGACGATCGGGCTGGTCCTGGTGAGCGTGCTGGCGGTCCTCGCCGGGCTCGTGGTCGCCCGCTTCCTCTCGAACCGGCGCGGCGCGGGCTGGATCACCTTCATCGGCCGCAACACGCTCCCGGTGTACGTGGTGCACGTCCTCTTCGTCTCGCTCGCCACGAGCGCCCTGCTGCTCTTCGACGGAGAGCGCTGGCTCGACGTCATCGGGCCGGTCGTGCCGCTCCTGGTCTGCGGGATCGGCGTCGCGGCAGCACTGGGCTACTGGCGCCTCACCCGCGACCTGCCCGTGCTGAAGTACGGCTTCCAGGCGCCCGCCTGGTTCTCCGGCTCCCGCTCGCGCGTCGACGCCGGCTGACCGCGGGGCGCCCGCCGACGGCACATCGGCATCGGCTACGGGAGTCTCTTCACCGGGCGAGTCCGTCGATGGCGTCGCGCAGTGAACGGATTCCCACGGCCGGTCTCGCGGATGTGCGCCTGGGATTTCGCTGGAGGTCCGTGAAAAGAAATCTCAGCGATTCTCCTCCTGTCTGATCGCTCGGCGTCGAGAGGGCTGCGGCGGCGGGTCCGACGGAGGCGAGCCCCGCTCGGCAGTCGCCGCGCGGGGGACTCCCTCGACGTCGAGAGGGACTGTCTCGACGTCGAGTGACCGGTCGGCGGGAGCGCTCGGAGGGGCGTCCGGGGCCACCCCGGAAAGGGTGCCGCCAGGAGCTCGCGGAAGGCCGCACATCCGCCCCAGTACTGGGATCGAAGGCCGTCGAACCCCATCCGCCGACCTACTCTCGGAGCTGTGAACGAACTCCTGGACCCGCTCCTGCTGTCGAGATGGCAGTTCGGTCTGACGACGATCTACCACTTCCTGTTCGTGCCGCTCACGATCGGCATGGCGCTCACCGTCGCGATCTTCCAGACCTGCTGGGTGCGCACCGGGAAGGTGCACTACCTGCAGCTGACGAAGTTCTTCGGGAAGCTCTTCCTGATCAACTTCGCGATGGGCGTCGTGACCGGGATCGTCCAGGAGTTCCAGTTCGGGATGAACTGGAGCGACTACTCCCGCTTCGTCGGCGACGTCTTCGGGGCGCCGCTGGCGTTCGAGGGCCTGCTCGCCTTCTTCCTCGAGGCGACCTTCATCGGCCTCTGGATCTTCGGCTGGGACAAGCTGCCCGAGAAGCTGCACCTGGCCACCATCTGGCTGACCACGCTCGGCACCACGCTCTCGGCCTACTTCATCATCGCCGCGAACGCGTTCATGCAGAACCCGGTCGGCTTCCGCATCAACGAGACCAAGGGCCGCGCGGAGCTCACCGACATCTGGGCGCTCCTCACCAACAAGGTCGCTCTCGCCGCGTTCCCGCACACGATCTTCGCCTGCTTCATGGTCTCGGCCGCCGTCATCATCAGCGTCGCGGCCTACCACCTCTCGCGGAACCAGCACCTCGAGACCATGCGCCCCGCGCTGAGGTTCGGCGCCTGGATGATGCTCGTCAGCGGCGGCCTGACCCTGTTCACCGGCGACTCGCTGGGCCTCGCGATGGTCGACACGCAGCCGATGAAGATGGCGGCCGCGGAGGCGCTCTACAGGACCTCCACGGGCGTCGACGCCTCCTTCTCCGTCTTCACCTGGGGCACGCCGGACGGCTCGAGCGAGCTGTTCTCGATCCGCATCCCCTACCTGCTCTCCTTCCTCTCGACGCACACCTTCTCCGGCACGGTCGAGGGCATCAACGACCTCCAGGCGCAGTACACCCAGGTCTACGGGCCCGGCGACTACACGCCGATCATCTGGGTCACCTACTGGTCGTTCCGCTGGATGATGGCGCTCGGCGTCCTGGCCATCGGCGTGGCCGCGGCCGGCCTCTGGTTCACCCGGAAGGGCCGCGAGCCGAAGCAGTGGATGTGGAAGGTCGCGATCTGGGCCGCCCCGCTGCCGCTGATGGCGATGATCGTGGGCTGGGTCTTCACCGAGATGGGCCGCCAGCCGTGGCTCGTGTTCGGACTGCTGAAGACCGCCGACGGAGTCTCGCCCGGAGTGAGCGGCCTCGAGGTCCTGATATCGCTGCTCGCCTTCACCGCGATCTACGGCACGCTCGCCGTGGTCGAGTTCCGCCTGATCAAGCGGGCCGCGCAGGCCGGCCCCGACGACGCTCCCGAGGTCGACGAGGAGAGCGGTCGCCCGCAGCTCGTCGGCACCGTCTACTAGGAGGCACCCTCATGGATCTCGCCGTTCTCTGGTTCTGGATCGTCGCGTTCTTCTTCATCGGCTACTTCGTCCTCGACGGGTTCGACTTCGGCGTCGGCATGTCGCTCCCGTTCCTCGGGCGCGACGACACCGACCGCCGCGTGCTGATCAACACGATCGGCCCGGTGTGGGACCTGAACGAGACGTGGGTGATCGTCGCCGGCGCCGCCCTGTTCGCCGCGTTCCCGGAGTGGTACGCCACGCTCTTCAGCGGGTTCTACCTGCCGCTTCTGCTCATCCTGCTCGCGCTGATCGCCCGCGGCGTCTCGTTCGAGTACCGGCACCAGCGTCCGGAGGCGCAGTGGAAGCGGCGCTTCGACACGATGATCGTCGTCGGCTCCGCGGTGCCCGCCTTCCTCTGGGGCGTGGCCTTCGCGAACATCGTGCAGGGCGTCCCGATGGACGCCGACCACAACTTCACCGGCACCGTCCTGGACCTGCTGAACCCCTACGCCCTGCTGGGCGGAGCGACGACCCTCCTGCTCTTCTTCACGCACGGAGTCGTCTTCGTCGCCCTGAAGACGGAGGGGGAGATCCGCGAGCGTGCGCGCCGCCTGGCGACCCGCGCGGGGCTGCTCACCGTGGTCGTCGCCGCGGTCTTCCTGGCCTGGACCAACCTCGGCCAGGGGAGCACCGCCTCCTGGGCGCTCTCGGCGGGCGCGGCCGCGACCCTCGTCGGCGGCTGGCTCGCGATCACGCGAGGCCGGGAGGGACGCGCCTTCGCGCTGCTGGCCGGCACCATCGCGCTCGCCGTGCTCGCCCTCTTCGCGACGCTGTTCCCCGCGGTGATGCCGGCCTCGAACGTCCCCGCCTACGGGCTGACGATCGAGAACGCCTCCAGCACGCCCTATACGCTGACGGTCATGAGTTGGACCGCCCTGGTGTTCGTGCCGCTCATCGTCGGCTACCAGGCCTGGACCTACTGGATCTTCCGCAAGCGCATCAGCCGCGCGCACATCCCGGTCGACGCCCACTGACGTGAAGCCCCTCGATCCGCGCCTGCTCCGCTACGCCCGGGCGGCCCGCGTGTTCCTCCTGCTCGGCGGGGCGCTCGCGCTGGCCAGGACCCTGGCGATCGTCGCCTTCGCGTGGCTGGTGGCGCAGCTGGTGGCCGGTGCGGTCGACGGGAGGAGCGCCGACGACCTCGCGCCGCTGCTGGCCGCCCTGCTCGCGGTCGTCGCGGCGCGGGCGGCTCTCGCCTGGGCGACCGAGGTGAACGCGGTGCGCGGAGGAGCAGGAGCGAAGGCGCAGCTGCGGCAGGCGGTCCTCGCCGCACTGGTCGAGCTCGGCCCGGCGGGCCGCTCCGAAGGGGGCTCGGGCGGGGTCGTCGCGCTGCTGGGCGGCGGACTGGACTCCCTCGACGGCTACTTCGTCCGCTACCTCCCGCAGCTGATCGCCACCGCGGTGGCGACGCCGCTCCTGACGCTCGTGGTCTTCCTCGCCGATCCGCTCAGCGCGGTGTTCCTGGTGGTGACCCTGCCGCTCATCCCGGTGTTCATGGTGCTGATCGGCTGGGCGACCCAGGCCGTGCAGGCACGGCAGTGGGAGCGGCTGCAGGCCCTCGCGTCCGGCTTCGTCGACACCGTCGGCGGCCTCGCGACGCTCAAGATCTTCGGGCGGGCCGAGCGGCAGGCGACGCGGATCCGCGCGCTGACCGAGGACTACCGCGTGCACACGATGAAGGTGCTGCGGGTGACCTTCGTCAGCGGCTTCGTGCTGGAGCTCGCCGGCTCGCTCTCGGTCGCACTGGTCGCCGTCTCGATCGGGCTGCGGCTCGTCGACGGCTCGCTGGGGCTGGCCGTCGGGCTGTTCGTCCTGGTGCTGGCGCCGGACGTGTTCCTGCCGGTGCGCCAGGTCGGTGCCGAGTTCCATGCGGCGGCCGACGGGGTGCAGGCTGCGGACCGCACCTTCGCCGTCCTCGAGCGCGCGGCGGCGCTGCCCCCTCGCGGGACGGCTCCGGCGGCGACGGGGGCGCTCGAGCTGCGGGGTCTCGCGGTCGACGACGGACGCGGGCGGACGCTCGCTCCTGTCGACGCGGTGCTCCCCGTCGGGTCGATCACCGTGGTGATCGGGCCCAGCGGGTCGGGGAAGTCGACGCTGCTCGCCGCGCTCGCGGGCTTCGTGCCCTTCTCGGGCACGCTGCTGCTCGGCGGGTCGCCGGTCGCGGATCTGCGGTCGACGCTCGCCTGGGCGGGCCAGCGGCCCGACCTGCTCCCGGGGAGCGTCGCCTCCGCCGTCGGGCTCGGAGCACTCTCGCCGGACCCCGAGCGCGTGCGGCGGGCCCTGGCGATCGCCGCCGTCGACGTGGACCCCGAGCGCCGGCTCGACGCCGAGGGGACGGGCCTCTCGGGCGGGCAGAGCGCCCGCGTCGCCGTCGCCCGCGCCGTGCACCGCCTGCTCGAGCGCGGGTGCGCGGTGCTGGCCCTGGACGAGCCGACCGCCGCCCTCGACGAGGAGTCCGAGCGGGCGCTGCTCGCCGGACTCCGGACGCTGGCGGAGAGCGGGACGATCGTCGTCGTCGCCAGCCACCGGCCCGCGACCGTCGCGGCGGCCGACGCCGTGATCGCCTTGGCGCCGGCGGAGGCGGTCGCGAGGTGAACCGCTCCGACGTCCTCCGCGCCGCGATGCCCGGGCCGCGCCGCTTCCTGCCGGGTCTGTCCTTCGGGCTGCTCTCCTCCTCCGCCGTCGTGGCGCTGCTGGCCTGCTCCGCCTGGCTGATCGTCCGCGCGGCCGAGCAGCCGCCGATCCTGTTCCTCTCCATGGCCGTCGTGGGCGTGCGGGCCTTCGCGCTGGCGCGGGCCTTCTTCCGCTACCTCGAGCGGCTGACCGGCCACGACGCCGCCTTCCGCGCGCTCGCGGAGCTCCGGTCGGGCGTCTACGAGCGCCTGGTGCCGGTCGCGCCGGACGGGCTGGGCCGCGTTCGCCGTGGCGACCTGGTCTCCCGGGTGGTGGCGGACGTCGACGCCCAGCAGGACGTGCCGCTGCGCGTCGTGCAGCCGCTGGTCGTCGCGGCGCTGGTCGCTGCGGTCTCGGTGGTCGGCGTCTGGCTGCTGCTGCCGGCGATGGGCGCCGTGCTGCTGGCGCTGCTGGTCCTCGCCTTCGCCGGTGGGGCCCTGGGCGCCGGCCGGCTCTCCGCGCAGGCGGATCGCGAGCTGGCGCCGCTGCGCGGGGAGCTCGCCGAGCGCCTCAACCTGCTGGTCACCCGCCTCGACGTGCTCATCGCCTTCGATGCGGCGGGTGACGCTCTGGCGGACGTGGCACGCGCGGAGGAGTCGCTCGCCCGGGCGGCGCGTCGGCGGGCGGCCTCCGCCGGACTGGCCGCGGCCGTCCTCGCCCTCTGCTCGGGCGGTGCGGTCTGGGCGGGCCTCGCGCTCGGGATCCCGGCGATCGGCGACCTCGGCGGTCCGGCGCTGGGAGTCGTCGCGCTCGTGCCGCTCGCGGTCTTCGAGGTCGCCGCCGCCGCGCCGCTCGCCGTGCAGGCGGCGCGCACCGCGCTCTCGAGCGCTCAGCGCCTGGCCGATCTGGACGCCGAGGCGGCGTCGCCGGCGCTCGCGACCGACGCGGACGTGGACCCGGATGCCCCGGCTCCCCGGGGCGCCGGCATCGTCCTGCGCGACCTGTCGGTGAGCTGGCCCGGCGCGCACACGCCCGCGCTGCGGGGCGTCTCGCTCGACCTGCCGGAGGGTGCGCGCGTCCTCGTCACCGGCGGCAGCGGGTCCGGGAAGACCACGCTCGCGCACGCTCTGGTGCGCTTCCTCGACCACTCCGGCAGCTACCTCCTGGGCGGAGTCGAGGCGCGCACGCTGCCGCAGGCGGAGGTGCGGAAGCGGGTCGGGCTCGTGGAGCAGCAGCCGTACCTCTTCGACGACACGATCCGGCAGAACCTCCTCTTCGCGCGGCCCGAGGCCGATGGCGCCGTGCTCGAGGCGGTGCTCGAGCGGGTCGGGCTCGGCCCCTGGCTTGCTGCACGCGGCGGGCTCGACGCGCGGGTGGGGGAGCGGGGCTCGCTCGTCTCGGGCGGCCAGGCTCAGCGGATCGCCCTCGCACGCGCACTCCTGGCCGACTTCCGCGTCCTGGTGCTGGACGAGCCGACGGCGTCGGTGGACGCTCCCGTGGCCGACGCCCTGCTCGGGGATCTGCTCCGCGCCGCCGAGGGGCGGACGGTGGTCCTGATCGCGCACCGGGTCGATCCCGGCCTGGAGTTCGACACGCGGATCCGGGTGGCGGACGGCACGGCGGCTCAGGAGCACCGGGCCGCCTGAGCAGGCGCCCGGCTCCGCGGGGCGGTCGGTCCGAGCGGCCGTTCAGCCGTGCTCCGTCCGGACCGAGGCCCGCGCCAGGGAGGCCGCGCGCGCCAGGCGCCCGCCCTCCGCCTCCCAGCGGTCGAGGACCGCGTCCGCCCGGGTCCGCGCCGCACCGCGCAGCCCGGCCAGGAGCGGAGCGACGACGTCGCGGGCCAGCGGGTCGCTCAGCTCGTCCACGCGGGAGTCGCGGACGAAGCCCTCGAGCCGGGTGAGGTCGGAGCCGCGCAGCCACTCGGCTCGGGACTGCAGCAGCACGACGGCCGCCAGCCGCGGCTCGAACACCGCCTGCTCCCACAGCTCGGAGGAGAGGGCGGTCACGTCGTCGTGCTCGAGCGAGCGGAACTTCCTCAGCGCGTCGCGGACGGTGCCGCGGACCGCCCCGACCGAGGCGCCCGTCGAGTCGAGCCCTGATCCCAGGCGCTCGCGCACGTCCTGCGCGCGCCAGACGTCGCCCTCGTACTCCAGGGCCGAGCGGATGAAGTCGCCGGGGTCGCTCACCCCTCCATCATGCGTCGCGCGTCAGCCCCGGCTGGCCCAGACGGCCCGTCCGATGCCGTCGTACTCGACGAGGCGGCCGTCGTCCTGCAGCACGAGGCGGTAGGGCGCGACGACGCCGGTCTGGCCGATACCGAAGGAGATCCTCGGGAACCGCAGCCAGAGGATCCGGGAGTCGGCCACGTCGAGCCGGCCCTCGGAGCTCATCGAGAAGGCGGCACCGGAGGCGGAGGAGGTGTTCGTCGCCCAGTCCGCACCGCTCGGCCCGTAGACGACGAAGTTGCCGTCGCGCTGCATCTCCGCCCGCCACTGCCCGCTCGCCGAGGTCAGCCGCGTGCCCGCGACGACGAGGCCGCTCGGGGAGAGCGAGTCGCGCACGACGAGCGCGGCACTGCTCCAGAGGACGCCGGAGTCGTCCGCGATCCGGAGATCGCCCTCGCGGAGGACCATCGTCGCGCCCGGCTCGCCGGACGTGTCCGAGGCCCACAGGGGCGCGCCGTCCGCGGTGTAGACCACGGCGTTCCCGTCGTCCTGCATCCGGAGGACGTTGCCCCGGCCGCGGGTGCCGCTCGCCCAGAGAGCCCCGCCCTGCCCGTAGACGACGAGGTTGCCGTCCGCCTGCATCACCGCCGTGGTGCCGCCCGGGGTGGCGAGCCGGTTCCCCGCGTAGAGGGTGCTGCCGCGACGCAGGGTGTCGGTGCGCGGCTCGTCGATCCGGCCGCCGATGCTGCTGGCCCAGGCGGCCGAGCCGCTGCGGCGGTAGATCACGAGATTGCCGTCGTCCTGCATCCGCAGCTCGCCGCCCGGGTCGGCCACCGTGCCGCTCGCCCAGACCGGGCGCCCGTCCGCGGCGTACACGACGAGGTTGCCGTCGTCCTGCATCCGCAGGCTGTCGCCGCGCCCCTGCGTGCCCGAGGCCCAGGTGGGACGGCCGCCGGCGGCGTAGACCACGGCATTGCCGTCGGTCTGCATCACGAGGGAGGAGGCGCCGTCGGGGGACACCAGGCGCTCGCCGCGCGCGAGCTGCTCGCCGGCACGGAGGACCGCGGCGGAGGCGACGGCGGAGGACGCCGAGGGCGGGGCCTCGACCGCGGCGGCGGGCAGCGAGCCCAGCAGGAGCGCGCTCGTGGCGGCGAGCGCCGCGACGGAGGCGGTCAGGGAGCGGCCGGGGCAACGTCCTCCGGATGCAGGACGACGGGAACGCCGTGGTCTACAC
>NZ_PSVI01000069.1:0-15667 GCF_002931415.1 Rathayibacter sp. AY1E8 | reverse complement strand
GTGCCGCTCGACGGGATCGCCGTCGGCGTGGGTCAGCGCCGCCGCGCGGATCTCGCGGTCGCGGCCGGTGAGCCGCTGGGTCTCCTGCCGCCGGAACTCGCCCCACGAGGGCACCATGAACGTCTCCAGCTGCACGTCGGCCTCCTCCCCGCTCCGGTAGAGCGCCCAGCGCGAGGCGCCGGTCCGGCGGCGGGAGCTCTCCAGCAGCCGCATGGCCGATCGGAAGTCCGCGAGGGAGTCGGGGCGGACCGTCCACGAGATCTGCACCATCACCGGCCCGTCCGTCGGCTCCGGCTCGAACACCAGCGTGGGCGTGGGCCACGACATCGAGATGCTGCGGTCGACGGTGCCCGTCCCCGGCAGCAGGGGCAGCACCCGCACGCTGGCCGCCACGAGGAGGAGCAGAGCGGCCGCCGCGGCGTACGCGGGCGCGGTGCCGAGCACCTGCGCGGCCAGGCCCCAGCCGATCGAGCCGACCGCCATGGTCCCCATGAAGACCAGGATGTAGATCGAGGCTCCGCGGGACCGCACCCACTGCGGCAGCGTGAGCTGCAGCGCCGCGTTCAGCACGGTGAGGGTGCCGATCCAGGCCAGCCCCGCGAGGACCAGCAGCAGCAGTGCCGGAACGAGGGGCAGGAAGGCCGCCGCGAGCGTCCCCGCCGCGAACAGCACGGCGCTCGCCCCGATCACGACGTCGTCCGAGAGCTTCCGGCGGGCGAGCGGCAGGGCGAAGACGCCGAGCACGGCACCGGCACCGAGGGCCCCGAGGAGGAAGCCGTAGCCGCTGGAGTCGAGCTGGAGGCGCTTCGCGGTGAGCGGCAGCAGCGCCCAGAGCGCACTGGCCGGCAGGGCGAAGAGCGCGGAGCGGAGGAGGATCCGGCGGACGAGGTGCGCGGAGGCGACGTACCTGATCCCTCCCTTCAGCGCGGCGCCGAACTGCTCGCGGTCGTCGAGGCCGGTCTGCGTCGGCCGCTTCCACCAGAGCAGAGCGAGCACGGCGCCGATGAAGCTCAGGGCGTTGATGCCGAAGACCACCGGAGCGCCGAACGCCGAGAGGACGACTCCCGCCAGGGCCGGGCCGACCGCGCGGGCGCCGTTCACCGTCACGCCGCCGAGGGCCGACGACGCCGCGATCAGGTTCCGGGGCACGAGCTCCGGCTGGATCGCCTGCCAGGCGGGCGAGGTCAGGGTGGAGGTGATGCCGAGGAGGAAGGTGAAGGCCAGGATCGTCCACGGCGTCAGCGCGCCGACCGCCGCCACGACCGTCAGAGCGGCCGCCAGCAGCGCGCTGGCCGACGACCCCCAGATGAGCAGCCGCCGCCGGTCGAGCGAGTCGGCCAGCACGCCCGCGGGGAGGGCGACGAGGATCGAGGGCGCCAGGCTCGCCGTCTGCACGAGCGCGACGACCGCCGCGCCCGCGGCCGCCTCGACCAGGTACCACTGGGCTCCGACGGTCTGCATCCAGGTGCCGATGTTGCTGCCCAGCTGGGCGAACCACAGCACGCGGAAGGCGGTGATCGCCATGGGCGCCCAGGCCGACGGCTGCGCCGGCGCGGACGTCTGCGCCGGGGCGGCGGGAGCGGGAGCCGGAGCGACGTCCTCAGTCACGGGGCACGGCCTGCCGCACCGAGAAGAGGTTGCCGAACGGGTCCAGCAGCTGGCACAGCCGCTCCCCCGTGAACACCGTCTTCGGACCGCGGTGGGCGACGGCGCCGTTCGCCGTCCAGTCGGCGACGACGGCGTCGACGTCGGGGACCGTCCAGTACGGGCTCGTGCCGTCGGGTCCGGGCCGGTTCAGCTCGTCCCGCTCGTGCAGCGTCAGGCGGGTGCCGTCCAGGTCGTAGGCCACGAGCGCCCCGCCGCGGACGACGGGCTCGCGCCCGAGCCGCGCCGAGTACCAGGCGATCGCGGCGTCGAGGTCGTCGACGAAGTAGAAGACGTTTCCGACTCCGGCGAACTCCGTCGTCGTCATGCTCGGGCCGGCGGGAGGGCGTCGCGGAGGAAGGCGAGCGAGGGGCCGATGGCCGCCTCCGTGTACCCCTCGGCGTGACGGGTGCCCGGGATCAGCTGCAGCGTGCTGGCGACTCCGACCGCGGAGAGCGCCGCCTGCATGGCCTGCGCGTCGCTCACGGGGACGAACTCGCCGAGCGAGTTGGCCAGGAACACCGGCCCGCCGTCCGCGGAGGCGTGGCGCGTCGTGGAGGCGGCGGTGAGCAGCCCGCGGTCGCCCCCGACCTCGTTGAGGATCGTCCAGCGCAGGAAGGCGTCGTTCCGGCCGGTCTGGTTGATGTCGGCGCTCTTCATGGCGTCGAGGTCCTGCGTCGTCGGCGTGGCCGGGAGGTCGTCGGTCGCCTCGACGATGCCGAGGAGGTCGAACATCCCCGACCAGCTGACGGCGGGCCGACCGGTGGCGATCGCGGCCTCCACGACCAGGTTCCCGCCCGCCGATCCGCCGAAGAACGCCAGCCTGCTCCGGTCGAACGCCCACTCGGACGCGACCGCCCACCGCTCCGCGGCGAGCACGTCGTCCCTGCTGGCCGGGAAGACCGAGTCCGGAGCCTCGCGGTAGTCCGCCGCGAACACGAGGTAGCCGGCGTCGACCAGCATCGTCGCGAGCGCCCGCTCCTTGCTCTTGTCCCCCCGGAACCACCCGCCGCCGTGGATCAGCACGACGGCCGGCCGAGCAGCGTCCTCGGCCGGGGACACCGACCTGCTGTACACGTCCAGCACCTGCGGCGACGACCCCCCTTCGACGTACGGAACCCCGATGCTCACTGACGGCTCGTCCGACACGGTGACCCCCTCCGGTCCAGATTCTCGACTGCAGTCAGACCGTAGGAGCCGGGGGCGGCGCGAGCCAGGCCCTGCCGGGGTCACCCAGGAGGGCGCCCGCAGGCCCGCCTCCCGCGGCGGCGCCGATCGCGACTAGCCTCGGAGGGTGTTCCTGACCGAGCCGTACGGCTTCCGCGACCGCTCCGCCCTCGACGAGCGCCGGGCCCTGCTCGAGGACGAGCCCTCGGTGCAGCCCCTCCGGGCGTTCCGCGAGGAGCTCCTCGCCCGGCGCATGCGCAGGCATCCGGGTGCCGTGGTGCCCGACTTCGACCCGGCCGAGGCCGGCGTCGAGGCGCGTGCGCTCATCGTGCTGGAGGCCCCGGGACCGATGTCGACCGGCCCCGACGGCTCCGGCTTCGTCTCGGTCGACAACGACGACGCGACCGCCGCCTCGACCTGGACCCTCCGCGACGAGGTCGGACTGCACGCCCGCACCCTGGTCTGGAACATCGTGCCGTGGCAGCTCGACGGCGCCCCCGACGCGGACGAGGTGCGGCAGGGCGCGATGGAGCTGCGCCGGCTCCTGCCGCTGCTACCCGACCTGCGGGTCGTCGTCAACGCCGGGACCGCGCCGACCAGCGGCTGGAAGAAGAACATCGAGCCCTACCTGGTCGACGGCCCGACGGTCATCGACTCGTGGAGCCCCGGCCAGCGGGCGATGAGCCAGCCCCGCAAGCGCGACGAGCTGAAGCGCGCCTTCGAGCGCGCGACGCACCTGGTCGGCTGAGCCCCCGGGGCTCCGAGGCGTCACGAACGGTCGTCATCGGAGCCGGGAGGCGGCCCTTCGCGACGCCTCGACCGCCGGCGGGCGGTCCGCTCAGGCCGAGCGGGCGTCCCGCAGCGCGTCGGCCGACTGCTGCGCGGCGCGGCGGACGTCGCGGTCCGGGTCGCGGAGCATGCCCGTCAGGACGGCCTCGACGCTCGCCGCGAACTCGCCCTTCGCGTCGCGACCGGAGGAGATCCCCGCCAGAGCGGCCGCCACGAGAGCGCGCGCTCCTGCCGCGCGGACCCGGGGGTGCTCGTCGGTGGTCAGGCGGGACAGCTTCTTCTGCCCGCCCAGCACGCGCTCGGCGCAGACGCGGGCGCACATCTCGCGGACGCGCCAGGAGGGGTTCGCGAGTCCGGCGGTCACCGCGTCGGCGGCGGCGTCGTCCCAGACGTAGAGGAGCGCGCGGGCACCCCAGAGCTCGGGCCAGTAGAGGGAGGGCGCTCCCTTGAGGATCCCGTCGGCGTGCTCGCCGCCCACGGTGAGGAGGAAGGACTCGCCCTCGTACCCGCCGGTGAGCAGGGCCGCGGATCGCAGAGCGACGTTGCGCTCCCCCTCGCGGGCGACCTGCGCGCGCAGGCGCTCCTCGAGCGGATCGGTGAGGGTGACGGTCGGTTCGTTGTCGCGTGCCATGAGGCTCCCGAGAGTACTCGCCCGCCCCGCGCCTTCGAAGACCCGCAGCGTTCGGCGCCGCGGCGGTCGGCCCTCTCCGTCCTGCGGCGATGGTCCGATCAGCACTCGTGCCACCGGCTGGTCGAGTGGCGCCGCAGGGACCACGGCTGAGGGACGCCTGGTAGATTCGATCCGATCGACCCCCTCCCAAGCCTCTCCGCGATGCTCACATGGGAGGGGCCTTTTTCTTCGGCACCGAGGTACTGCGATGGCACGGAAACCGAGCCTGTCGTGGAAGCAGCAGGTCCAGCTCCTCCGTGACCGCGGGCTCGGCATCGCCGACGGGGAGGCCTGCACGAGCTACCTGGCCGCGCAGAACTACTGCCGCTTCTCCGGGTACGCCCGCTACTTCCAGCGGGCTCCGCACGACGGGGACGACTCGTTCGCGGACGGAGTCTCGTTCGAGGACGTCCGAGCGGTCTGCGACGCAGATGAAGCGCTGCGGCAGAGCCTGCGTGCTCGACTGGCTCATGCCGAGATCCTTCTCCGCAGCCGTACGGCTCATGTCATCGCTCGTCAGCACGGCCCGTACGAGTGCTCTCTCGAGAAGAGCTTCTACTCCGAGTCTCCGAACGCGGAGTCGACAGTCGATTCGTGCCTCCGCGACATCGAGCGCAGCAGGGAACGGCATGTCCTCCGCTTCACGGAGCTCCCCGGCGGCAGGGGCGCGGCCGCCTTCGGCGAGCTACCGGTGTGGTCGGCCGTCGAGGCCTGGTCCTTCGGAACTCTGTCGAGATGCATCGAGCGAGGGGCACGAGGATCGCTTGCGGGGGACGTCGCGTCCGGTCTGGGAGTCGCCCGAGCCGGTTTCGCCTACCGGGTCCGCGCACTCGTCTACCTGCGCAACCGGTGCGCTCACCACAGCCGGCTCTGGAACCACTCCGTGATCGATGCGGGCCCCACGCCCAACAACGTCCGCGCGAAGGCGAAACGTCTCGCCGGGCAGTTCACTCCGCGCTCGGTCGTGGACATCATCGCTTCGTTGGACGACATCCTCCTACGAGGAGCGGACGCGGCCCCGATCCTTCCGGAGCTCGTCGCCGAGCATTCCCTGCACGACGTGTTCTGGCGAGGGCTCACGACGCCCCGGAGCCCCCTCGATCATCGAGGACCGCAGTGAGAGCGACGCGACCGGGACGGTCCCGCCCGCCCCGCGCCACGGCGGATGCCGCAGCGGAACGGACGATGCCCGCCCGCTCAGGAGGCGCCCACCGGGAGGTCGGCCCCGCCTGACTATGCTGGTGCCACCCCCGGCAGCCGAGCCCTCTGAGCCTCGTCCGCGCCGGGGTGGCGCGGCTCACCCGCCCGGGGAGCGGAGGAGGTCCTCTCATGGCCGATCGGCCGAACCTCCGCCATGTCGCGGCGGTCGCGGGCGTCTCGCACATGACCGTGTCGCGCGTGCTCAGCGGGCACCCCAACATCAAGGAGTCGACCCGCCAGAAGGTCCTCGAGGCGGTCGACGAGCTCAACTACCGGCCGAACATCGCCGCCCGCTCCCTCGTCACGCAGCGCACCGACCGCATCGGCGTGATGATCGAGAGCGGCGCCGAGTACGGGCCGTCGAGCACCCTCCGCGCGATCGAGCGCGCCGCCCGCGAGAAGGGGTACTCGATCACCTCCGTCGCGCTGCGGCCGGACCTCGAGATGACCCCCACCGACGCGATCGCCCACCTGATGGGCCTCGGGATCGACGCGCTCTGCGTGATCGCGCCGCGCTCCTCCTCCGTGGCGACCCTCCGCACCGTCGAGATCGGCGTGCCGACGCTCGTGGTGAAGAGCGATAAGGATCCGAGCTTCCTCACCGTCTCGGTCGACCAGCAGGCCGGCATGTTCCAGGCCGTCGACCACCTGGGGAACCTCGGCCACCGCGACGTGCTGCACCTCTCCGGCCCCCTCGACTGGCTCGACGCGCGCGCCCGCGAGCGCGCCTTCCACAGCCGCGCGAAGTCGTGGGGGATGCACGAGCGCCCCATCGTCATCGGCGACTGGACCCCGGACTCCGGGTACGACTTCGCCGCGAGCCTGCAGTCGGTGCCCGACTTCACCGCGATGGTCGTCGCGAACGACGAGATGGCGCTCGGAGTGATCCACGGCCTCGTCGAGCGCGGGATCCGCGTGCCCGAGGACATGAGCATCGTCGGCTTCGACGACCTGCCCACCGCCCGCCACTTCCTCCCGCCGCTGACGACGGTCCGCCAGGACTTCGACAAGCTGGGGACGACGGTCGCCGAGGTGATCCACGCGAGGATC
Source organism: Rathayibacter sp. AY1E8 (assembly GCF_002931415.1). Lineage (NCBI taxonomy): Bacteria > Bacillati > Actinomycetota > Actinomycetes > Micrococcales > Microbacteriaceae > Rathayibacter > Rathayibacter sp. AY1E8. The sequence goes on along the minus strand of NZ_PSVI01000069.1, from coordinate 9,147 downwards.
CGCGGCCAGGAGATCCCGCAGCGCACCCGGATCCCCACGGAGCTGGTGATCCGCTCCTCCACGGCCGCTCCCCGATCGTGACCCTCCTGTTCCCGTCCCGCCGCATGCGCTCGCGTATCATCGGCGGCAGCCCCTGGCACGCCGGACCCTGACGGCGCGCCGCACACGAACCGAGGACGGCACGTGGCGATCTCATCGAGGACGACCCGGAGCTCCGCGGCACCCGTCGTCGAGATGACCGGCATCCGCGTCTCCTTCGCCTCCGGACCCGCTCTGAAGGACGGGAACCTGCGGCTGGTGCCGGGCGAGATCCACGGGCTGATGGGCGAGAACGGCGCGGGCAAGTCCACGCTGATCAAGACGCTCACCGGCATCCACCAGCCCGACGCGGGCGAGATCCTCGTCGACGGCGTCGCCCGGCGCTTCAGCGGCCCGGCGGAGGCGAAGGCAGCGGGCATCACGGCCGTGTTCCAGGACGAGCGCCTCACCGACAACCTCAGCATCGGCGAGAACGTGATGCTCGGCCACGAGGTCCGCGGCCGCTTCGGCATCTCCTGGTCGCGCACCCACCACCGCGCGGCCGAGATGCTCGCCGAGCTGGGCCTGGAGGACCTCGATCCGCACCTGCCGCTGCGCTCGCTCTCGCCGGCGATCCGCCAGCTGGTCGCGATCAGCCGCGCGATGGTCGACCGTCCGCGCGTGCTCGTGCTCGACGAGCCCACCTCCAGCCTCGACCTCAGCGACGTGGCCCGCCTCTTCACGGTGCTGCGGAGGCTGCGCGACCAGGGCGTCGCGATCCTGTTCGTCTCGCACTTCCTCGAGCAGGTCCTCACCCTCAGCGACCGGCTGACGGTGCTCCGCGACGGCGGCACCGTCGGCGAGTACCCGGCGCACACCATGGACCGCGCCGAGCTGATCGCGAAGATGATCGGCAAGGACATCGACGCGCTGCGGCAGATCGGCTCCGACCGCCGCGAGCACCGCCGCCAGCCGGTCGGCCCGGCGATCTACCGCGCGCACGGGATCGGCCGCCGCGGCGCCGTGGGCCCGACCGATCTGGAGCTGCACCGCGGCGAGATCGTGGGCTTCGCGGGCCTGCGCGGCTCGGGGCGCACCGAGCTGGCGTCGCTGGTGAGCGGGGTCGAGAAGCCGGACACCGGCGAGGTGCTGATCGACGGCGAGCCCGCCCGCATCTCCGACCCGGTGTCGGGCCTGCGCCACCGCATCGCCCACTCGAGCGAGAACCGCCGCGAGGACGGGATCATCGGCGACCTCTCCCTCCGCGAGAACCTCGTGCTGGGCCTGCAGGCTCTGCGCGGCTGGGCGCACCCGCTGTCGGCCGCCGAGACCGACACCCTGGTGCGCACCTACGTCGAGGCGCTGAACATCTCGCCGGCCGACCCGGACATCCCGGTGAAGTACCTCTCCGGAGGCAACCAGCAGAAGGTGGTCCTCGCGCGGTGGCTCGCGACCCGTCCGCGGCTGCTCGTGCTCGACGAGCCGGCGCGCGGGATCGACGTGGCGTCGAAGGTCGAGATCCAGGCGCACATCGCGCAGCTCGCGAAGGAGGGGGTGACCGTCGTCTACATCTCGTCCGAGCTGGAGGAGGTGGTGCGCCTCAGCGACCGCATCGTCGTCTTCAAGGACCGCGAGAAGATCGGCGAGGTCAGCAACGGCCCCTGGCTCACCGTCGACACGATCGTCGAGATGATCGCCGCCGACCGCGACGACGACCTCGACGACGACGACGACTGACCTCCCCCGCCGGCCGAGCGGCCGCACCGTCGACCGTGTCTCGATGAGCCGTCCGGGCTGCTCGACCGCCAGGACCTCGACGCGCCGGCGGGTCCCGCTCGGGCGCCGGGCCTGCGAGGATCCGGGGGTGGACGATCAGCGACCGGACGAGCTCGCGGAGCTGCAGCGGCGCGCCTACGGCCGAGGCTCCGACATCGAGCGGGACCCCGGCGCGCTCGCCCGACTCTCCGCGCTCGAGGCCCGCGTCCGCCCCGCCCTCGGCACCGCACTGCCGGACGCGGTGGTTCCCGCGGTCTCCGGGGACGCGGCGCCGGAGGACGCGGCACCTTCCGCGGACGCCTCCGCCGACGAGGAGTCCGACCCTTTCGGCCACGTCCCGCCCCGCCGCTCCCGTCGGCGCGGCCTCCTCCTCCTCGCCGCGCTGGCCGCGACGGCCGCCGTCGCCGCGGGGGCCACCCTCCTCGCCACCGCCGGGGACGGACAGCCCGGCCGCGAGGTCGCCGTGCTGCCGCTGTCGAACGGCACCGACCTCCCCGGCTGGGAGGGACTGGGGTTCGACGGATCGGTCACCACCGAGGACTTCGGCGGGCTCACCGTCGTGCGGCAGAGCCTGCCCGCCGACACGGGGCTCACCGTCGTCCGGCAGCGCCGCTCCTCGAGCGCCGGCTCGTGCCTCTCCATCGTGCGGACCGCCGAGCCGCAGGACGGCCTGTTCTTCCAGGGCTGCACGGCCGGAGCGTTCCCGCGGTCGCGCAGTTCACCGTGACGTCGGCGGCGCCGGAGGCCCTGCGCGAGCGGTTCCCGATCGGCACGTCCCTGCGGTTCGCCCTCGAGGGCGACGAGATTCCCGTCCGATCCGACGCCCCCTGACCGCTCAGATCCCCGTCCGCCCGTGCGGGTCGCCCACCTTCTTCGACTCGCTCGACCCGCGCTCGCGCAGGAACACGGCGAGCGCCGCCATGCTGCCCACCGCGAGGAACTCCGACTGCCAGTTCTGGAGCGTCCGGTTCCAGAAGTCGGCGGAGGAGACGTAGCCGAGCCAGTCGACGGGCGCTTCCAGGCTCGTCAGCTGCTCCTCGTTGTAGGCCACGACGCCCGTCACCGACTGCGCCGCCCAGGACAGCAGGAACACCACCCCCATCACCAGCAGCAGCGAGTGCGAGAACAGCGCCTGCCGCACGCCGCCGGCGGACGCCGAGGGCGGCGAGTCGTCCTCCGCGGACGCCCCCGCCTTCTGCTGCTCGTCGGTCTCGAGGCCCTCCTCGCCCACCCGCTTCGACTCGGGCGAGCCGCGCTGCACGAGCCAGACGGTCGCGCCGATGTAGAGGAAGAACTGGAGGTACTCCGACTGCCAGTTCTCGGCGACGTCGATCGCGAAGTCGGAGGAGGTGACGAAGCGCCAGTAGCCGACCTCCCGCAGCCCCTCCGCGACCTGGGTGTCGTTGTACGCGGCGAGCCCGGCGAACGACTGCCCGAGGAGAGCGAGCAGGAAGATCGCGAGGAAGAACAGCGAGAGTCCGTTCTCGCGCAGGAAGCGGCGCATCCGGCTCACCTCCCGAGGATCCCGACGGCGAAGAACCCGATCAGGCCGAGCACGATCACGGCGTAGTACAGGGCGGAAGCGGTGCGCACGTCAGCTCCCGTCCAGGACGCAGTCGAAGGGCGCGTCCGCCACCGGCGTGCACCCCGCCGCGCGCACCAGCCAGCCGTCGTCGCCCGGGGTGAGGAACACCGCGCTGCCGCCGGAGCGCACGATCGCCGCCCGGCCGTAGACCTCGGCGTCCCCTGCTCCGTCTTCCGCGATCCCGAGCTCCAGCACGCCGCCGGGGCAGTCGCCCTACCGGTCCTCCACGGCCTCGCGGGCGGAATCGGTGAGCAGCGCGCACGCCGCGCGGCCGTCGCCGTCGGCGAGCGCGGAGAGGAAGGCGTCGGCCGCGCGGCGGGCCGCCGTGCCGTCCGCGGAGCATCCGCAGAGCGCGAGCACGAGGGCCGCCGTCGCGGCCGTCGCGGGGACGGAGCGCGATCGAGGGAGCATCATGGCCAGGGAAGCTACTCCCGGGCCCGACCACCGGGCAGAGGGTTGCCATCGGGCCCTGCGGGCCCCGCGACCGGATCGTTACCGAAGCGCACCGCCGTGCTGTTGCGTCACAAGAATTGTTCACGGTAACATTTCGACGTGGCGCTGCTTCGGCCGGCGCCCACTGCACATCCTGCACTCACCGCACCTCGGGCCGCTAGGCCCGCATTCGAGGCCCTTCGGGGTCCACCATCTCGGGCACTCTCTTCGTGCCCGCGATCTCAAGGAGGAGATCTATGTCCAAGACGAGGCGTATCGGCCAGTTCCTGGGTTTCGCAGCAGTCGGCGCACTCGCGTTCGGACTCGCGGGCTGCTCGGGCGGTTCCGGCACCGATTCGGGCTCCGGCTCGAGCGGTGACCTCACCACCATCGGCTTCGTGGCCGTCGGCCCCGAGGGCGCGTGGCGCCAGGCGAACGAGACCAACATCGAGGACACGTTCACCAAGGACGCCGGCTTCGACCTGAAGTACGCACCCGCCACCAACGGAGACCAGAAGTCGCAGATCGACTCCTTCACCTCCTTCGTGGACGAGGGCGTCGACATCATCCTGCTCTCCGCCACGGAGGGCTCCGGCTGGGAGGACTCGCTCGAGCGCGCCCAGGAGGCCGAGATCCCGGTCATCCTGATCGACCGCGGCATCGAGCCGGACAACACCGACCTCTACGTGACCCGCATCGCGCCGGACAACATCGCGGTCAGCACCTCGGTCGCCGACTGGGCCAAGACCACCTTCCCGAGCGGCGCGAAGTACTTCACGCTCGAGGGCCCCGCGGGCGTCTCGGTCGTCAACGAGCGCAACGAAGGCTGGGACGAGGTCATCGGCGCCGACTCGAAGTTCACCAAGATCGGCGCACAGACCGCGAACTGGTCCACCGAAGAGGCCAAGAGCGTCTTCGAGACCGTCCTGAAGTCGAACAACAACGACGTCCAGCTGGTCTTCGCACAGAACGACGAGATGGGCCTCGGCGCTGTCCAGGCCGTCCAGGAGGCCGGCCTCACCCCCGGCACCGACGTCAAGATCGCCACGATCGACGGCACCAAGAACGCCCTGCAGGCGCTGGCCGACGGCGAGCTGAGCTTCGTCGCCGAGTACAACCCGCTGTTCGGCGAGACCGCCCTCGACGCGGTCGAGAAGACCCTGGCCGGCGAGACGGTCGAGTCCTCGATCGTCGTCCCGAGCGAGACCTTCGACTCGCCCGAGGCCGCCACCACCGCGCTGCCCGACCGCAAGTTCTAGTCGCTCAGCACCACCGGTCGCCCGGCGTCGTCCTCGACGCGGCACCACTCCCCCGGAGCGACCGGGGCCGGCTCTCCGCCGGCCCCGGTCGCTCCGACCCTTCGGCGCACCTGTTCGGCTGCGCCCCGCTCGAGAACGGAACGACGCGACATGACAGGTTCGCCTCCGATCGTCGAGATGAAGAACATCTCGATCAGCTTCCCCGGCGTGAAAGCCCTCGACGGCGTCGACTTCCGCCTGTTCCCGGGCGAGGTCCACACCCTCATGGGTGAGAACGGCGCCGGCAAGTCCACGCTCATCAAGGCCCTCACCGGCGTCTACCGCATCGACAGCGGAGACATCGTGATCGACGGGGAGACCCGTCGCCTGACCGGCACCGCCGACTCGCAGGCCGCGGGCATCTCCACCGTGTACCAGGAGGTCAACCTGGTCACGAACCTCTCCATCGGAGAGAACGTGATGCTCGGCTACGAGGTCCGCGGACCCTTCGGCATCAACTGGAAGGCCACACACCAGGCCGCGAAGGTCGCGCTCGAGAAGCTCGGCCTCGGCCACCTCAACACGCGCCAGTCGCTCGCCTCGCTCTCGATCGCGATGCAGCAGCTGGTCGCGATCAGCCGCTCGACGGTGAGCGACTCCAAGGTGCTCATCCTCGACGAGCCGACCTCGAGCCTGGACGCGAACGAGGTCGAGAACCTCTTCGTCGTCATCCGCCGCCTCCGTGCGGAGGGCGTCGCGATCCTCTTCGTCTCGCACTTCCTCGACCAGGTCTACGCGATCAGCGACCGCCTGACGGTGCTGCGCAACGGCACCTTCGTCGGCGAGTACCTGACCCACGAGCTCGACCGCACCTCGCTGATCTCGAAGATGATCGGCAAGGACATCGCGGCGCTGCGCTCCCTCGACTCCGAGCGCGAGAGCCAGGACCACCTCTACCGCGACGCCCCGCTCTACACCGCGAAGGGCATCGGCAAGAAGGGCTCCATCGAGAGCACCGACCTGACGCTGCACCGCGGCGAGGTCGTCGGCTTCGCCGGGCTCCTCGGCTCCGGCCGCACCGAGCTCGCGCGCCTGATCTACGGCGTCGACAAGCCCGACACCGGCGAGATCACGATGCACGGCAAGAAGATCGACGTCCCGACGCCGACCGCCGGCCTCGCCCACAAGATCGCGTTCTCGAGCGAGAACCGCCGCGACGAGGGCATCATCCGCGACCTCTCGGTCCGCGAGAACCTCATCCTCGGCGTGCAGGCCAAGCGCGGCTGGGCCCGCCCCCTCTCCAAGAAGGAGAAGGACGAGATCGTCGGCAAGTACCTCGTCGAGCTCAACGTGCGCCCGGCCGACCCCGACCGCCCGATCAGCAAGCTCTCCGGCGGCAACCAGCAGAAGGTCCTCCTCGGCCGCTGGCTCGCCACCGCCCCCGAGATCCTCATCCTCGACGAGCCGACCCGCGGCATCGACGTCGGAGCGAAGGCCGAGATCCAGGAGAAGGTCGTCGCCCTCGCCGGCGAGGGCGTCGCCGTGGTCTTCATCTCGTCCGAGCTCGACGAGGTCGTCCGTCTCAGCGACCGCATCATCGTCCTGAAGGACCACCGCGTGATCGCGGAGATCCTCAACGGTCCCGCTGTCACTGCGGAGTCGATCGTCACTACCATCGCCGCAGAGGGAGTCGTCGACGAGGACGTCGTCGTCCTCGAGAGCGCCACGCAGGAGGCCGCATCATGAGCAGCGACACCCGACCCGCCCGGGGATCAGTCCTCGGCGGGATCATCCGCCGCCAGTACTTCTGGGGAGTCGTGGCGATCGCCCTGCTCCTCCTCGTCAACGTCGTCAAGGACCCGGGCTACCTGGCCGTCTCGGTCAGCCCCACCACCGGCTACCTCGTCGGCAACGTCATCGACATCGCCCGCGCCGCCGCTCCGATCCTGATGATCGCCGTCGGCATGTGCCTGGTCGTCGCGACCGGGGGCATCGACCTCTCGGTCGGCTCGATCATGGTCGTCGCCGGCGCCGTCTCGATGGAGTTCCTCAACTCCGCGGGAGCGCCCGACTCGCTCGGCGCCGCAGCGGGTGCCTTCGCACTCGCCCTCCTCGTGGCCGCCGTGCTCGGAGCCGTGAACGGCGTCCTGGTCTCGGTGGTGGGCCTCCAGCCCTTCATCAGCACGCTCGTCGTGATGCTCGCGGGCCGCGGCCTGGCGAAGGTCATCACCGGCGGCCAGAACACCGCCGCCACCAACGAGCCCTTCCGCTGGGTCGCGAACGGGTACGTCTTCGGGCTCCCGGTCGTGTTCCTCCTCGCCATCGCGATCGTCGTGGTCGTCGGAGTCCTGGTGCGCCGCAGCGCGCTCGGCCTGATGATCGAGGCCATCGGCATGGACCCGAAGGCGGCCCGCCTCGCGGGCATCAACCGCCGGGGCCTGCTGATGACCGCCTACATCGGCAGCGGCATCCTCGCCGGAGTCGCGGGCGTGTTCGCCACGGCGAGCGTGATGACGGTCGACGTCTCGCGCACCGGCTACCAGCTCGAGCTCGACGCGATCCTCGCGGTCGTCATCGGCGGCACCTCGCTCGCCGGCGGCAAGTTCAACATCACCGGTGCCGCCGTGGGCGCGATCCTGATCGCCACCCTCGACAAGACCGTCGTGTTCCTCGGAGTCTCGTCCTCCGCGACGCCCGCCTTCAAGGCGATCGTCATCGTCGCGCTCTGCCTCCTGCAGTCCGAGCGCGTCCGCTCCGCCTTCAAGTCCCGTCGCGAGGCGCGCCGCAGCGTCCCGCAGAAAGAGGCGATCCCCGCATGAGTGCCGTGATGACCCGCTCCGCCCCTCCGGCGAGCACCAAGCGCACCTCCGGGGCGCGCGGCTGGCTGAGCCAGCACCTGGACAAGCTGCCCACCCTGGCCGCGCTGATCATCTTCTTCGGGATGATCGTCTACGGCGAGGCCGCCTACGGCCGGATCCTTCAGGCGAGCACCATCTCGAACCTGCTGGTCAACAACGCGCACCTGATCATCCTCGCCGTGGGCCTCACCTTCGTGATCCTCACCGGCGGCATCGACCTCTCGGTCGGCGCGGTGATCGCGTTCAGCAGCGTGAGCGGCGTGCTCCTGATCAACGCCGGCTGGAACCCCTGGCTCGTGATGGTCCTGATGGTCGTGATCGGCGCCCTGTTCGGCGTGATCTCCGGCGTCCTGATCCAGTACTTCAACGTGCAGCCGTTCATCGCGACGCTCGCGATGATGTTCCTGGCCCGCGGTCTCGCCTCCATGCTGAGCACCGTCCCGGAGCGCCTCCCCGAGGACTCGGCCGTGCTGAGCCTGGCCACGCCGATCAAGCTGATCGACGGCCCGAAGGTCAACGACTTCGTCATCAGCCCCGGCGTGATCATCGCGATCCTCGTCGTGGCCGGCGCGTTCTTCGTGCTGCACCGCACCCGCCTGGGCCGCACGGTCTACGCGATGGGCGGCTCCGAGCAGTCGGCGGCCCTGATGGGCCTCCCGGTGGTGCGGACCAAGCTGTTCATCTACATCATCAGCGGCACGCTCGCCGGTCTCGCCGGTGTGGTCTACACCGCCCGCCTCGGCAGCGCGCAGAACATCACCGGCACCGGCTGGGAGCTCGACGCCATCGCGGCGACCGTCATCGGCGGCACGCTGCTCACCGGCGGCGTCGGGTTCGTGCTCGGCTCGGTGGTCGGCGCCCTGGTGCTCGGACTGATGAACGTCCTGATCACCCGCGACGGCGGCATCCCGCCGGAGGCGACCACGATCATCACCGGAGGCATCCTCCTGGTCTTCGTCCTCCTCCAGCGCGCCGTCATGGCCCGCAGCAAGACCTGACCGGGCTCCCGCCCGATCTCCCCCGGCGCCCCCTCGTCCCTCCGCGGACGAGGGGGCGCCGTCGTGTCCGGGGCGCTCCGCCGGCCTCAGGAGGCGGAGCGGCTGAGCGTCAGCGCGGCCTGCTCGCGGGTGGCGTAGCCGCATTCCTCGGCGAGGCGGGCGAAGTCGGCAGGGCCCCGCCGCCGCAGGCCGATGCGGCGCCGGAGGGTGCCCGCCCGTCGCGTCGCGATCTCCTCCGCCGG
>NZ_PSVI01000068.1:0-16056 GCF_002931415.1 Rathayibacter sp. AY1E8 | reverse complement strand
GCTGAGCGCGGCCCGCGGCCCGCCAGCTCGGAGCGCTCGCGCACCACCCGGGTGGGGAAACACGGGCGTCACACGGGTGGGGTTCACTGGGGGGAGACGCCCGACGGGCGCGGGACGGAGGCGCTGCATGGACCTGAACACGATCCAGCGCGTCCGGGTGGTGCGCGAGCGCTCCGAGCTGGCGGGCCGCGGGCCGCGCTCAGCGGTCATCGGAGGCGGCTCCTGGGTGTTCTCCCTCCCCCACGACCACCTCGACGAGCTCCTCGACCTGCAGGGATTCGCGTGGGAGCCGATCGTGCGCACGGACGCCGGGCTCTCGATCGCGGCGACCTGCACGCTCAGCGAGCTCGCCGCGATGCCCGACGCGGGCGACACCGCCCATCCGCTCTTCTTCCAGTGCTGCACGGCACTGCTGGGCTCCTTCAAGATCTGGAACGTCGCCACTGTCGGCGGCAACATCGCCAACGCCCTGCCCGCAGGACCGATGATCAGCCTCGCCGCCGCGCTCGACGCCACCGCCCTCGTCTGGCGGGCCGACGGCTCGGACGTCGCCGTGCCGGTCGCCGAGCTCGTGACCGGCAACATGACCACTTCCCTGGCCCAGGACGACGTCATCCGCTCGATCGAGATCCCGCTCTTCTCCCTCCGGGCGCGCACCGCGTTCCGCAAGACGGCGCTCTCCCCTCTCGGACGCTCCGGCGCCGTCGTCATCGGCCGCCTCGACACCGACGGCGCGTTCGTGCTCACGATCACCGCGGCGACCGTCCGGCCGGAGCGGCTCCGCTTCGCCGCCGTTCCCTCCTCGGCCGAGCTCGCCGCGGCCGTCGACGGCGTCGCGACCTGGTTCACCGACCCGCACGGAGCCGCCGACTGGCGCCACGCCGTCGTCCGCGTGCTCGCCGAGGAGATCCGCACCGAGCTGGCCGGAGGCGCCCGATGAGGTTCACCGTCAACGGGGAGCCGGTCGACGCCTCCCCCCGCCCCGGCCAGGTGCTGCGCACCCTCCTCCGCGACCACGAGCACTTCGAGGTGAAGAAGGGGTGCGACGCCGGCGACTGCGGCGCCTGCTCCGTCCTCGTCGACGGGACGCCGTTCCACTCCTGCCTCTACCCCGCCCACCGCGTCGAGGGCCGCGAGGTGACGACAGCGGCCGGCCTCGGCACGCCCGAGGAGCCGAGCGCGGTGCAGGAGGCGTTCGTCGAGGCCGGCGCGTTCCAGTGCGGCTTCTGCACGGCCGGCATGGTGGTCACGGCCACGGCGCTCGACGGAGTCCGCGCCGAGGACGTGCCGCGGCTGATGAAGGGCAACCTCTGCCGGTGCACGGGCTACCGCCCCATCCGCGAGGCCGTGACGGGCGCCTGCGCGTCCGGGCACGGCGCGCACGCGGCCGAGCCGTCCGGAGCGGATCGCACGGAGGCCCCGGTCCGCGGACGGCACGCGGCCCCGCCGTCGGGTCTCACCCCCGTCCGCCGCACCGGTCGCCCATCGGCCGAGGAGTCACGGGTCGGCCGCTCGCTCGGCGCGCCCGCCGGCCGGCGGATCGTCCAGGGCCGCGAGCCGTTCACCCTCGACGTCGCCGTGCCCGGCCTGCTGCACGTGAAGGTCGTCCAGAGCCCGCACGCCCACGCGCGCATCCGCTCGATCGACACGACCGCCGCCCGCGCGATGCGGGGCGTCGTCGCGGTCCTCACCGCCGAGGACGTCCCGGACGTCCTCTACTCCACCGCCCGCCACGAGTCCCGGCTCGACGACCCGGACGACACGCGCATGCTCGACACGGTCGTCCGGTTCCGCGGGCAGCGCGTGGCCGTGGTGGTCGCGGAGTCGGTGGCCGAGGCGGAGGCGGCCTGCCGCGCCGTCGAGGTCGACTACGAGGTGCTGCCCGCCGTCTTCGACCCGGAGGAGGCGCGCTCGGCCGGCGCGCCGCTCCTGCACGCCGACAAGGATCCGATCGCCTCGCGCATCGCCCGGCCGGAGGCGAACGTCGTCGCGGAGCTCCACGGAGAGTACGGGGACGTGGCCGCCGGACTCGCGGAGGCCGACGTGGTCGTCGAGGGCCGGTACTCGACCTCCCGGGTCGCGCACACGGCGCTCGAGACCCACGGCACCATCGGCTGGCTCGAGGGCGGAGAGCTGGTGCTGCGGACCTCGACGCAGGTGCCCTTCCTCGTGCGCGACGAGATCGCGCGCCTGTTCGACCGCGATCCGTCGACCGTCCGCGTCTTCACGGCACGGGTGGGCGGCGGCTTCGGCGGCAAGCAGGAGATCCTGACGGAGGACGTCGTCGCCCTCGCCGTGCTCGCCACCGGCCGGCCCGTGCAGTTCGAGTTCACCCGGAGCGACGAGTTCACGATGGCCCCCTGCCGACACCCGATGCGGGTCGGCGTCACGCTCGGCGCCCGGCGCGACGGACGGCTGACCGCCCTCGCCGTGGACGTGCTCTCGGACACCGGCGCCTACGGCAACCACGGACCCGGCGTGATGTTCCACGGCACCTCGGAGTCGGTCGCCGTCTACAGCGCGCCCAGCAAGCGCGTCGACGCGCAGGCCGTCTACACGAACAACCTCCCCTCTGGGGCGTTCCGCGGCTACGGCCTCGGGCAGGTGATCTTCGGCATCGAGTCGGCGATGGACGATCTCGCCCGCGAGCTCGGGATCGACCCGTTCGAGCTGCGGCGGATCAACGCGGTGCGCCCGGGCGAGCCGCTGGTGGTCACGCACGTCGAGGGCGACGACATCGGCTTCGCCTCCTACGGGCTCGACCAGTGCCTCGACCTCACCGAGGCGGCACTGGCCGGCGGCGGCGGCTCCCCCGCCCCCGACGGACCGGGGTGGCGGACAGGGCAGGGCACGGCACTGGCGATGATCGCCACCATCCCACCGCGGGGCCACTTCTCGGAGGCGACCGTCACCGTCGACGCCGAGGGAGTGCTGACCATCGGCGTCGGCACGGCCGAGTTCGGCAACGGGACGACCACCGTGCACACGCAGCTGGTCGCAAGCGCCTTCCGCGCCTCGGCCGACCGGGTGCGGATCCGCCAGTCCGACACGGACGCGGCCCGCTACGACACCGGAGCGTTCGGCAGCGCCGGCACGGTGGTCGCGGGCAAGGCCGTCCACTCGGCCGCGACGCGCCTCCTCGCCGAGCTGCAGGCGCTCGCCAAGCGGCTGACCGGGCACGACGAGACCTTCGAGCCCGACGACGAGGGCCTGCTCGCTCCGGACGGCACCCGGGTCGCGTTCGCCGATCTGGTCCGTGCGGCCGGCGGACCGGTCACCGCGACCGGGAGCGAGGACGGCGCTCAGCGCTCGCTCGCGTTCAACGTCCAGGGCTTCCGCGTCGCGGTGCACGAGCCGACGGGCGAGGTGCGGATCCTGCAGTCGGTCCAGGCGGCCGACGCCGGCTTCGTGATCAACCCGGCGCAGTGCCGCGGGCAGGTCGAGGGCGGAGTGGCGCAGGCGATCGGCTCGGCGCTGTACGAGGAGGTGATCCTCGACGGCGAGGGCACCGTGACCACGGCGATCCTCCGGAACTACCACATCCCGCAGATGGCGGACGTGCCCGAGACCGAGGTGCTCTTCGCGGACACCGCCGACGAGCTCGGGCCGTTCGGCGCGAAGTCGATGAGCGAGGCGCCCTACAACCCGGTCGCCCCCGCACTCGCCAACGCCGTCCGCGATGCGATCGGCGTGCGGCCGACCGAGCTGCCGCTCTCCCGCGACCGGATCTGGCGGCTCCTGCACCCGGACGCCGCCCCGGTCGCGTCCGTCGAGGCGGAGGCGCCGCCCGGTTGAACGACGACGGGCTGAGCGCCGATCGGCTGCCGCAGCTCAGACGCGCGACGCCAGCTCCGTGCTCGCCCGGGCGACCTCGCGGGCGATCGCGTCCTCGTCCGCGTTCACCAGCCGTCCCTCCCGCACCGTCGGGCGACCCTGCACCAGGAGCAGGCTCAGCGGGGGCTGCGCTCCGAGTGCGAGCGCCGCGACCGGGTCCGCGATGCCCGCGTGCTCGATCCCGTCGATCCGCCAGAGCGCGAGGTCGGCGAGCTTGCCGACCTCGATCGAGCCGATCTCGTCCTGCCGGCCGAGCACCCGGGCCCCGCCGATGGTGGCGACCGAGAGCGCCTGCCGGGCGCTCATCCGGTCGGCGCCGGCGCGCAGGCGGTTCATCAGCACCGCGGCGCGGATCTCGGAGCCGAGCTGACCGGACTCGTTCGACGCCGCGCCGTCCACGCCGAGGCCGACCGGGGCTCCCGCAGCCAGCAGCTGCGGGATCGGCGCGATGCCCGCCGCGAGCCGGCCGTTCGAGGACGGGCAGTGCGCGACTCCGGTGCCCGTGGCCGCGAACTTCGCGATCGCGTCGGCGTCGAGGTAGACGCAGTGCGCCATCCAGACGTCATCGCCGAGCCAGCCGAGCGACTCCAGGTGGTCGGTGGGCGAGAGGCCGAACGCCTCCCGCGTGTAGGCGTCCTCCTCCACGGTCTCGGAGCCGTGGGTGTGCAGCCGGACCCCGAGCTGACGGGCGAGGACGGCCGACTCGCGCAGCAGGTCGGTGGTCACCGAGAAGGGCGAGCACGGGGCGATCGCGACCCGCACCATCGCGTCGGCGGAGGCGTCGTGGTACCGCTGGACCGCCTCTCCACTGGCCTGGAGCGCGGCCGCCGTGGTCTCGACGGCGAAGTCCGGCGGGAGGCCGCCCCGGGACTCGCCGAGGTCCATCGACCCGCGGGTCGCGTGCAGCCGGAGGCCGAGGGTGCCGGCCGCGTCGACGATGCCGCCGACGATGTCGCCGGAGCCCCGCGGGAAGACGTAGTGGTGGTCGGCGACCGTGCTGCAGCCGGACCGGGCGAGGACGCCCATCGCGCCGAGGGCGGCGGAGCGGGTCAGGTCGGCGTCGATGCGGGACCAGGCGGGGTAGAGCGCGACGAGCCAGTCGAAGAGGATCGAGTCCTGCGCCCAGCCGCGGGTGAGCCACTGGTAGAGGTGGTGGTGCGTGTTGACGAGCCCGGGAGTGAGCAGGTGGCCGCGGCCGTCGACCCGCGTGAGCGCGATCGCCTCCTGCGCCGGCAGGCCCGTCGGGGACCGTCCGTCGAGGGCCCACGCCGGAGGGTCGCCGGCTCCGACGGCGACGATGCGGGAGTCGTCGACGACGACGTGGCCGACGGGGTGCTCGGTCCCGTGCGCGTCGACGGTGGCGACGTGGGCTCCGGTGAGGACGTGGCGCTGCATGCCCCGAGCATGGCAGCGCGGTGTTTCGCGGCCGTTTCCCGCCGGAGTGCGAGCAGGCCGGCGCGATCACGACGGCGCGCCGTCAGGGGAGGACGTGCGGCTCAGCGCGCCGCGTGGATCGGGCCCGAGCGCCCCGCGAGCGGCTCCCCGGACGTCCCCGTGCGCGCGGCGAGGACCTCCGCGAGGATCGACACGGCCGTCTCCTCCGGCGTCGACGCGCCGATGTCCAGGCCGATCGGCGAGTGCAGGCGGGCGAGCGTCTCCTCCGTCACTCCCGCCTCGCGCAGCAGCCGCAGCCGCCGCTCATGGGCGCGCCGCGACCCCATCGCGCCGACGTAGGCGACCGGGAGCGCGAGCGCGGTCTCGAGCAGCGGGATGTCGAACTTCTCGTCGTGCGTGAGCACCGCGATCACGGTGCGCGAGTCGACCTCGGCGCGGGCGAGGTGGTCGGACGGCCACTCGACGAGGACCTCGTCGGCGCCGGGGAAGCGCTCGGCGGTCGCGAACACCGGACGCGCGTCGCAGACGGTCACGCGGTAGCCGAGCAGGGCGCCGGCGGAGCAGAGCGCGGCGGAGAAGTCGACGGCGCCGTAGATCAGCAGGCGCGGCCGCTCGGCGTGCACGACGTAGGCGATCTCGAGCTCGGCACCTCGGCAGGCGGTCTCGACCGTGGCCGAGCGGCCGGAGGCCAGGCGCGCCTCGCGCTCGGCGAGGATGCGGCGGGCGGTGTCCTCGTCCAGGTGCGGGCCGACGACGTCCTGGAGGCGCGTCGCTCCGGTGAGCACGAGGCCGATCAGCTCCTCCGGGCCGCCGACGACGATCGCCAGCGCGGCCGAGCGGCCGGCGCGGGCGGCGCGCAGCTCGGCGAGGACCGCGGTGGAGCCGGAGTCGACGACCTGGCCGAACACGCGCAGCTGCCCCCCGCAGGACAGGCCGGCGGCGAAGGCCGCCTCGTCGTCGAAGCCGAAGTGCTCGGACGCGCTGCCCGAGGTGCCGAGCACCTCCTGGGCCAGCGCGTACGCCTGCGCCTCGACGCAGCCGCCGGAGATCGAGCCGATCGCCCGCCCCTCCGCGTCCACCGCCATCGAGGAGCCGAGAGCGCGGGGAGCCGAGCCGAAGACGTGCGTGACCGTGACGACCGCGACGCTCCCGCCCCCCTCGACGCGCTCGAGCAGGGGGGCGGCGATGTCGAGCACGACGGCCTCCTCTTCTCGGACGGGAGGCGACGGCGCCGGGGCTGCGGGGAGGCCGGGCGGAGCCGCCGACGGGCGCTCACACGCAGGAAACATGCCGAGTATAGGGTCGATCCATGCCTGACGACGCTCCCTTCCTCGACCTCGTGATCCGCGCCTCCGACGTGCTGACCGAGAACGGCCGGCGTCCGGCCAGCATCGCGATCGCCGAGGGCCTGATCGTCGCGGTCGGCGAGCGGGACGCCCCCTGGCGGACCACGGAGGAGATCGTCCTCCCCGAGGGCCAGGTCCTGATCCCGGGGATCGTCGACACCCACGTGCACGTCAACGAGCCGGGCCGCACGGAGTGGGAGGGCTTCGCCTCCGCCACCCGCGCCGCCGCCGCCGGGGGCGTCACCACGATCATCGACATGCCGCTGAACTCGATCCCGCCGACCACCACGGTGGCGGGGCTCGAGGCCAAGCGCGCGGCCGCCGGGCCGCAGGCGCAGGTGGACGTCGGCTTCTGGGGCGGGGCGATCCCCTCGAACCTCGGCACGCTGCGCGAGCTCCACGACGCGGGCGTCTTCGGCTTCAAGTGCTTCCTCTCGCCGAGCGGCGTGGACGAGTTCCCGCACCTGAGCCGGGAGCAGCTCGTCGAGGCGATGCGCGAGATCGCCGCCTTCGACGGACTGCTGATCGTGCACGCCGAGGACCCGGCCGAGCTGGAGGCGAGCGCGCTGGAGCCCGGCGCCTCCTACGGCGCGTTCGTCGACTCCCGCCCGCCCGCCTCCGAGCGCAGCGCGATCCTGCACGTGATCGAGGCCGTCCGCGAGACCGGCTGCCGCGCGCACATCCTGCACCTCTCCTCCGCCGACGCGCTGCCGCTCCTGCGCGAGGCCAAGGCCGAGGGGCTGCCGATCACAGCCGAGACCTGCCCGCACTACCTCACCTTCGACGCCGGCTCGATCCCCGACGGCGGCACACAGTTCAAGTGCTGCCCGCCGATCCGCGACGAGCGCAACCGCGAGCTGCTCTGGAAGGGGCTGCTCGACGGGACGATCGACATCATCGCCTCGGACCACTCCCCCGCCACCGCCGAGCTGAAGCTCCCCGCCGGCGGCGACTTCGGCGTCGCCTGGGGCGGGATCTCGGGACTCGAGCTGAGCTTCCGCGCGGTCTGGACCGGGGCCCGCGAGCGGGGCATCCCGCTCGAGCAGGTCGTCGCCTGGATGTCCACGGCGACCGCCGCGTTCGCCGGGCTCGGCCAGAAGGGCCTGCTGCACGCGGGGTCCGACGCCGACCTGGTCGCGTTCGACCCGGAGGCGCAGTGGCGCGTGGACGTCGACGCCCTCTCGCACCGGAACCCCGTCTCGGCCTACGAGGGCCGCGTCCTCCGCGGCGCCGTCGCCGCCACCTGGGTGGGCGGCCGACGCGTCACCGCCGAGACGGTGCCGCCCGCCGGGCGCCTCCTCACCCGCCCCTGACCTCGATCCGCCGATTCCCCGCCTCCCTGACGACACCTCGGGGAGCTCGACCGCTCACGCCGAGCGCCGCCGTGTCATCGGCAGGTTTCGAGCGTGTGAACGGAGGCGGGTCGGAGCCGCGGAGCGGGCGGATCGCACAAGACTCGGAGTCCCGGCGGCGGCTCCTCGGGATGCTCCGCCAGTGCGCGGAGCCCCCGGCAGGCGCGAGGCTGGCAGACGGGCTCGCAGGAGCCGCGAGCAGGACGGTCACCACCGCGTGACCGGGCCCGGCCGCACGGAACGGACAGGAGCGGACATGTCGATCATCCTCGGGGACCACCAGTACGGGAAGGCCGAGAACCGCGTCGTGCGGATCTACCGCGAGACCCCGCGGCACGAGATCCACGACGTCAACATCTCCACGGCCCTCCGCGGCGACTTCGAGGCCGCGCACCGAGAGGGCGACCAGTCGGCCGTCCTGCCCACGGACACGCAGAAGCAGACGGCGTACGCCTTCGCCAAGGAGAAGGGCCTGCGCTCGATCGAGCCCTACGGCCTCGAGCTGGCCCGCCACTTCGTCGACGGCTACGAGCCCGTCCACGGCGCCCGCATCGAGATCGAGGAGTTCGCCTGGGAGCGCGTGCTGGTGGACGGGCGCGAGCACGACCACACCTGGGTCCGGAAGGGCCAGGAGACGCGGATCGCGTCGGTCACGGTCGAGGGCTCGGGTGACGAGCGGCGGATCTGGATCACCGGCGGCTTCAAGGACCTCACGATCCTGAAGTCCACGGGGAGCGAGTTCCACAGCTTCCTCACCGACCCGTACACGGTCCTCCAGCCGACGCACGACCGGGTGATGGCGACCTCGCTGGTCGCGAAGTGGCGCTTCGCCCTGAGCGAGGACGAGATCGCGGCAATGGACTGGGAGGCGGTCTACGCGGGCGTCAAGGCGCTCATGACGAGCCGCTTCGCGACCGTGCACTCCCTCGCCCTCCAGCAGACGCTCTTCGAGATGGGGAAGGCGGTCCTGGAGGAGTACCCGCAGATCGTCGAGATCCGTCTCTCCGCGCCGAACAAGCACCACTTCGTCTACGACCTCTCGCCCTTCGGCGTCGAGAACGACAACGAGGTCTTCCACGCCGCCGACCGCCCCTACGGGCTGATCCAGGCGAGCGTCACCCGCGACGACGCGCCCCCCGCGGGATCCGCCTGGACCGCCTACACGGGCCTGGTGTGACCGGCACCGGGGGCGTCCACCGGGGGCACGTGCTGCACGTCGCCGGGGGTGCGACGCTCGCGACCGCGCGGGAGTCGCTGGTGTCGATCCCGGACGGCGCTCTCGCCGTGGACGAGGACGGCACGATCGCCTGGGTCGGTCCGTACCGCGAGCTGCCGGACCGCTTCGCTCTCCTGCCGGTCTCCGGCGACGCCGCGTCGATCCTGCTGCCCGGCTTCGTCGACGCGCACGTGCACTTCCCCCAGACGTTCTCGACCGACGGCTTCGGCGGCGGCCAGCTGCTCGAGTGGCTCGACCGGACGGTGTTCCCGGCGGAGGCGCGGCTCGCCGACCCGGAGTTCGCCGACGTCGTCGCGCGCGCCTTCACCCGGCGGCGGGTGGCCGCGGGCACGACCGCCGCGATGGTCTTCGGCTCCGCGTTCCCGGCCGCGCAGGACGCCCTCTTCGAGCGCAGCCGCGAGGCGGGGCTGCGGATCGTGTCGGGGCGCGGCATCCAGACCACGGGCCCGGTCTCGGCGGCTCCCCTGATCACCTCCGAGGAGGAGGCGCTGACGCTCGCGTCGGAGGAGATCGACCGCTGGCACGGGAGGGACCCGCTCCTGCAGGTCGCGCTCGTCCCGCGGTTCTCGCTGTCCGTCACTCCCCGGACCCTCGGAGCGCTCGGCGACCTCTACGACGACGTCCGCGGACGCGGCGTCTACGTGCACAGCCACCTCAACGAGAACGACCGGCCCGGCGACGGCGAGATCGCCGCCGTGCTCGGCTCGTACGGCACCCGCAGCTACCTCGACACCTACGACGGGCTCTTCCTCCCCGGCTCCGCGCGCGGAGGCTCCTCCCTCCTCGGGCCGCGCACGATCCTCGCCCACGCCGTGCACTGCCAGGACGCGGAGCTGCACCGGATGGAGGAGACCGGCACCTCGATCGCCCACTGCCCGACCTCGCAGCAGTTCCTCGGCTCCGGCACCATGCCCTGGCGCCGGACCGTCGCCTCGGGGGTCACCGTCGCCCTCGGCACGGACGTGGGCGCGGGCGACGAGTGGCTGCTGGCGCGAGTGGCGAACGACGCCTTCAAGGTGCACCTCTCGGAGCCCGGCGACGCGGCCGTCGCCCTGCATCCGGCCGAGCTCCTGTTCACGGCGACGCTCGCCGGCGCGCGGGCGCTCGACCAGGAGGACCGGTTCGGCAGCCTCGACCCCGGGAAGGACGCGGACTTCCTCCGCATCGAGCCCGACCGGTGGGAGCCGCTCGCCGACGTCCTCGCCCACGGGATCCGCGCGGACGACGAGGAGGAGGCGACGGCCCAGCTGCTCTTCGCCCTGCTGATGACCCTGCGCGAGCCGGCGATCGCCGCGGTGCACGTCCGGGGCAGGCGGATCGCGCCTCCGGAGTGACGGGGCCGGCCCGGGCGGCGCGGTGCGGACCGCGCGCACTCGGCCGTCAGCGCAGGCGTAGCGCCAGGAACAGGTCGGCGCGGTCCGCGGTGTCCGACAGGTCGCGCTGCGTCAGCTCCTCCACCCTCGCGATGCGGTACCGCACCGTGTTCAGGTGCAGGTGCGTCTGCTCCGCCGTGCGCACCCACGAGCCGCCGCAGTCGAGGAACGCCGCGAGCGTGGCGACCAGCTGCGAGCCGTAGCGCGCGTCGTGCTCGACGAGCCGCCCGAGCACCAGCTCGACGAACACCGAGCGCAGGTGGTCGGGGACCGCGGTCAGCAGCTGCACGGCGGAGGTGACCTCCCCGGAGTCGCTGACCCGCACCGGAGCGTCGTCGCCCGGAGAGCCCGGCAGCAGCATCCCGTAGCGTGCCGAGCGGAGGGCGCCGCCGAGCGCGGGCAGCGGAGTCGCGGCGCTCGTCCCGACGCGCAGCACGGCGCCCGGCCACGCGGCTCCCGCTCGTCGCAGCGCCGAGGTGACGACGGCGAGCGGATCCGCGCCGGTGGGGATCGCATCGGTCGCCTCGGTGTGCAGCACCGCCACCGCGCAGCCCTGGGCGTCGCGTCCGACCACGGCGCGGCCCAGGTGCGCGGCGGCGTCGACCAGGACACGGCGCGCCAGGTCCGGGGGCGCGTCGCCCTCGAACTCGGCGGCGACCACGGCGCACCGCCCGGCGCCGCCGAGTCCGAGCTGCCGCAGGTACACCGCGGCCTCGGGCTGCTCGCTGTCCTCCTCCACGAGCTCGAGCAGGCGGTCGGCGAGAGCGGAGTCGGCCGAGAGCGCCGCCTCCCGCTGCAGCCGGTAGACCCCCACGACTCCGGCGAGCTCGGTCACGGCGTCCAGCACTGCGGCGGGCCAGTCGTTCCAGTCGCCCCCGACGACGACCAGCCAGGAGGTGGCGCGGTGCTCGCCCGCTCCGGCGACGGTGAGGGCCGACAGGGCGCCGCCGCGGGCGTCCGCGACCACGACCGGGCTGCGCCGGGCCGTGAGCGCCGCGTGCACGACCCGCTCGATCTCCCCCAGCCCCAGGGGCGAGGCGGAGGCCGCGGTCCGGCCGGTGGCGGTCAGCACCGACACGGGGAGTCCGAGCTCGCGCGAGGTGCGCGTGACGAGCTCGTCGAGCTGCTGCCCCCGGTAGACCTCCGTCAGCAGCTCCCGCTGGCGGGCGAGGGCGGCCGTCAGCCGGGCCACGCGGTCGCCGGCGAGAGCGTTCGACAGGTGCGCCGTGATCGCGCCGAACGACACATCGGCCGGCACGGCGATCAGCGGGACGTCGTGCTCGCGGCAGGCGACGACGAGGTCGTCCGGCACGAAGCCCAGCAGCCCCTCGCCGGCGAGCAGAGCGCTGGCACCCGAGTCCGCGACCGCGGCGACGAAGGCCGCGCTGTCCTGGGCGTCCCGACGCCAGACCAGACCGGTCAGCACCAGCTGGTCGCGCGAGATGTAGCGGCGCGGGTCGAGGAGATCGGTCGTGAAGATGCCGTCGACCGGCCGGGCGAGCGCTCCGTCGCCGGCGACCAGCACGCGCAGCCGCAACTGCGGCGCGTCGAGGACGTCCTGCAGCTGCATCAGCTGCCCCGGTAGGTCGAGTAGGCGAAGGGGCTGAGCAGGAGCGGGATGTGGAAGTGCGCCTCCTCGTCGTCGAGGCGGAAGGCGACGACGACCTCGGGGTAGAACGACTCGGTGCCCGAGGCGGCGAACCAGGCGCCGGTGTCGAAGACGACCCGGTGCACCCCGGCGGCCAGGCGCTCCGGCCCGAAGGCCGCCACGCGGCCGTCGTCGTCGGTGCGGGCCTCGGCGAGGCGCTCCCAGCCGGAGCCGGCACGGGCGTCGAGAGCCACCGGGACCCCGCGCGCGGGGCGGCCGCGGACGGCGTCGAGCACGTGGGTGGTGACGCGGCTGGCGTGCCCGCTCATCGTGCGGCCTCCGCCCGGACGAGGCGCCCGTCGTCGAGGCCGCGGACCCGCAGCACCGTGATCTCCCGCAGCTGCTCCGCGACGATGCGGGCCTCCGTCTCGTCGTCGAGCCCGAGTCTCCGCTCCAGCTCCGCGACGACCTCGGCCCGGTCGCGGCCGGCCGCGCGGAGGAGGAACACGCGCCCGAACCGCTCCTCGTAGGCGCGGTTGCCGGCCAGCAGCCGCCGGGTCAGCTCCTCGTCGCCCGTGCGGCTCGCCGCCTGCTCCGCGGCCGAGAACGCGGAGGAGCGCCCCGCACCCGCGTGCCGCTCCCCGATCCGCGGGTGGTCGGCCAGCGCCGCCTCCACCTCCTCCTCGGTGAGCGTGCGCGCGGCCCGCTCGGCCGCGTCGGCGAGCGCGTCGGCCGACGGGTAGGGCGCGCCGGAGGCGACCTCGTCGGCCCAGCGGGGGACGGCGAGGCACGCGAGCAGCACGTCGCGGGCGGTCTCGGATCGGGTGTCGGTCATGCGGTCTCCTTCGTCCGGCGGAGCAGGGGCTCGGCCTGCGGCACGATGGTCGGATGGATCTGGTCGGGAGTCGGGACCTCGTCGGGCTGGTGCTCGCGGCGGGTGCGGGGCGCCGGGCGGGCGGCCCGAAGGCGCTGCGGTGCGACGCGGCGGGAGTTCCCTGGGTGGAGCGAGCCGTCGAGAGGCTCCGCGCGGTGGGCTGCGAGCGGGTGCTCGTGGTCCTGGGCGCGGAGGCCGGACGGGCGCGCCTCCTGGTGCCGCCGTCCGCGGACGTGGTCGTCGCGGCGGAGTGGGAGAGCGGCCTCTCGGCGTCGCTCCGCGCGGGTCTCGCCGCGGCCGAGGGCGTCGCCGCGCTGGTCGCCCTGGTCGACCTGCCCGAGGAGCCGCCGAGCGTGGGGGCCCGGCTGCTCGCGGAGGCGCCGGTCGCGCCGGACGTGCTCGCCCGCGCGGTCTTCCGCGGTCGGCCCGGTCATCCGGTGCTGCTGGGACGGGACCACTGGCCGGAGCTCCTCGAGGGCGTGCACGGCGACTCCGGCGCGCGCGACCTGCTCCGCGCGAGGGGCGCGCGCGGGGTGGAGTGCGGCGATCTGTGGTCGGGAGCCGACCGCGACGGGCCGGACTGAGCGGTTCACGCCAGGCCCGCGTCGTCGAGGGCGGCGGCCAGCGCCCGCCAGGCCAGCGTCGCGCAGACGGAGCGGACAGGGTTGCCCGCCACCGCGAGCAGCGCCTGCTCCTCGCCGGCGAGTGCACCCTCCCGGTGCGCCATCGCCGCGAGGAACGCGTCGATCCGCTCCCGCATGTCCGACGCCGGCAGCCCGTCGAGACCGTCCGCGAGCAGCGACGCGGATCCCCGCGAGACCTCGCACCCCCGCCCGCTCCAGGCGAGGCGCACCTGCTCCGCGCCGCCGTCGACGCGCAGCTCGATCCGGTCGCCGCAGGTGGGGGTGATCAGCTCGGCCCGGCCGAGGGCCGGAGTCGGGTCGGCCTGCCCGACGGGGTCCTTGGCGTGCGCGCGGATCAGCTCCGCCGCCTCGCTCACGGCCGGTCCTCCAGCTCGGCGAGCTCCGCGTAGGCCGTGCTGATCCCGGCGATCCGCTCGCGCGACTCCCTCGGGGACGCGCCGAGCACTCCGGACGCCACGAGCGCGACCGCGCTCATCGCCGCCGCGTAGCTGTCCAGCGCCGTGCCGCTGTCGACCGGGCACTCCAGCCAGACCGCCGCGTGCTCCGCGTAGCGCCGGGCGGGCGGATCCGCGAGGAGCACCACGGGCACCTCGCGCGCGGCGAGCGTCCCGATCAGGGCCGCGAAAGAGGCGGGGCGGCGGCGGAAGCCGACCAGCACCACGACGTCCTCGGCTCCGAGCCCCTCGAGCTCCTCACCGAGCGACTGGCCGGGCTGCGGGGCGATCCGGACGCTTCCGCGCGCCTGCGCGAGCTGCTGGCGCAGGTGCAGCGCCACCGGGTAGCTGTTGCGCAGTCCGATCACGACGACCTCGCGCGCTCCCGCGATCAGCCGCACCGCCTCCTCCAGCCGCCCGTCGCCGAACGCGGCGGCCAGCCGGGCCAGGTTCGCCCGCTCGCTCTCGAGGTGCGCGGCGAGCGGATCCCCCTGTCCCTGCGCGGGACCGACCGGCACACCGGAGGACCGCAGCGCCCGGGCGTGCTCGCGCACCTCCTGCGAGTTCGAGAACCCCAGGCGGCGGAACAGCCGCGAGACCGTGGCCTTGGACACTCCGCTGTGCTGGGCGAGCTCGGTCGCCGTGTAGACGGCCAGGTCGCCGAGGTGGTCGAGGATGAAGTCGGCCGCCCGCTGCTCCTGCCGCGACAGCGCGGCGTAGCCGGCATCGATGCGGTGACCGATGCTCGTCGAAGGGGCCGGGGCGGGGGTCACGCGGTCTGCGTCCCGTCGGCGAGCGCCAGCACGGCCGCCTCGAACGCGTCGAGCGCGGTCGCGACGTCGGCCTCGGTCACGTTCTCGTCCGGGTGGTGGCTGACGCCGCCCTCGCAGCGGAGGAAGAGCATCGCGTACTCGGCGAGGTCGGCGACCGCCATCGCGTCGTGGCCGGCCTTGGAGAACAGCACCATCGGCTCCGCGTCCCCGGTCGCCCGGATGCCCGCGCGCACGACGTCCTGCAGCCGAGAGGAGGCGACGACCGCGGGGGCCGAATGGGTCTCCTCCACCGTCAGCGCGAGACGGCGGCGCGACGCCGACTCCGACATCGCGTGCTCGATGGCGTCCCACGCCGCGTCGCGCTGGGCGTCGGTCTCGGCGCGGAGGTCGAGGCTGAACTCGACCCGGCCGGGGATGACGTTGACCGCGCCCGGGAAGGTCTCGAGCCGGCCGACCGTGGCGATCACGCCCTGCTCCCGCGCGATGCGCTCCACCGCGAGCACGGCCTCGGCCGCCCCGGTGAGCGCGTCGCGGCGGCGGTCGAGCGGAACTCCGCCCGCGTGCCCGGCCTTGCCGGTGAGGGTGAGTGCGAAGCGGCGGGCGCCCGCTATCGAGGAGACCACGGCGAGGGCGCGGTCCGCCTCCTCCAGGTAGGGGCCCTGCTCGATGTGCGCCTCGAGGTAGGCGAGAACGTCCTGCGCGTCGCGCGCGGCGGTGCGGATGCGCGAGGGGTCCAGCCCGAACTCGTGGAACGCCTCGACGAGCGTCGTCCCGTCGGCGTCCTCGAGCTCCCACCAGTGCTCGTCCCAGGTGCCGGCGAGGGCGCGGGAGCCGAGGAGCGCTGTGCCGAAGCGGGTGCCCTCCTCGTCGCCGAACGCGACGACCTCGACGGCGAACGGCAGGCGCCGGCCCGCCCCCTGCAGGCGCGACACCACGGCGATCGCGAGCATCACGCCGAGGATCCCGTCGTAGCGGCCCGCGTCGGGCACCGTGTCGAGGTGCGAGCCGAGCAGGAGCGCCGGGAGTCCCGGAGTCGCGCCCTCGTAGCGGCCGCACTGGTTGCCGGCCGCGTCCTGCCAGGTGCGCATGCCCGCCTCGGTCATCCAACGCGCGGCCATCGCGCTGCTGGCGGCCCGCTACGGGATGGACCCGGCTCACGCCTACGCCTACCTCAGCGCGGCGACCGACTTCGACATCTCGCAGGTC
>NZ_PSVI01000067.1:0-16686 GCF_002931415.1 Rathayibacter sp. AY1E8 | reverse complement strand
CGCTCGCCGTCGTGATCCTGGCGGCAGGCCAGGGCACCCGCATGAAGTCCCGCACCCCGAAGGTCCTGCACCGCCTCGCCGGGCGGCCGCCGCTCGGGCGGGCGACGGCGGCCCGGGAGGCCCCCGCCTCCCGGCCGTCCGCCTCCCGGCCCGTCCGCCTCCCGGGCCCGTCCGCCTCCCGGCGTCGCCCGAGCCGCGCAGCCGCCACAATGGACGGGTGAGTGCGAATGACGAGGTCGACGGGATCGTCGACGCCTGGGTCCGGGAGCGGCCCGATCTCGATTTCACGCCGCTCCAGGTCTTCTCGCGGATGCGCCGGCTGGCCAAGCAGCTCGAGCGCGCGCGCGGCAGCGCCTTCGGCCGGTCGGAGCTCGAGACGTGGGAGTTCGACGTGCTCTCGGCCCTGCGGCGCGCGGGCGCGCCGTACCGGATGAGCCCCAAGCAGCTCCTCCAGGCGACCATGGTCACCAGCGGCACCATGACCAACCGCATCGACCGGCTGGTCGAGCGCGACCTGGTCGAGCGCCTCGACGACCCGAACGACGGGCGCGGCGTGCTGGTGCAGATGACGCCGTCGGGGCTCGCCCGGGTCGACGCGGCGATCACCCGCCTGGTCGACGCGGAGCAGGAGCTGCTCGGCGCGCTCACCCACGCCCAGCAGGAGCGGCTGGCGCAGCTCCTCCGGAAGCTCTCCCTCGACTTCGGCTGAGCCGGTCGGTACGGGCCCGCGACGGCGGCCCGCCCAGGCGGTACGGGACAGCTGCCGGTGCCGCGGAGGAGAGCGGCGTCAGCCCTCGAGCTGCTCCGAGAGCTCCAGCCAGCGCAGCTCGAGCTCGGCCGTCTCGTCCTCGTAGGCGCGGAGCGAGGCGTTGAGCGCCAGGATGCCGTCGTAGTCGTCCTGGTCGTGCGTCGCCATCTTCTCGTGGACGGTCTTCGTCAGCTGCGTGAGCTTGTGCAGGCGCCGGTCGATCGCCGACACCTCCTTCTCGGCGGTGCGCCGCTCGGCCCCCGCGAGTCCGCTCGACGCCGGCGCGGCGGAGGAGGAGCCCGACGACGCCGCCGCGGGCGCACCCTTCTCGAGCGCGCGGCGCAGGTCGAGGTACTGCTCGACGCCGCCGGGCAGGTGGCGGAACGCGCCGTCCATCACGGCGTACTGCTGGTCGGTGACGCGCTCGAGCAGGTACCGGTCGTGCGAGACGACGAGGAGGGTGCCCGGCCAGGAGTCGAGCAGGTCCTCGATCGCGGCGAGCATGTCGGTGTCGAGGTCGTTGGTCGGCTCGTCGAGGATCAGCACGTTGGGCTCGCTGAGCAGGATGAGCAGGAGCTGGAGCCTCCGGCGCTGACCGCCCGAGAGGTCCTTCACGGGCGTCGAGAGCTGCGCGCTCGAGAAGCCGAGCCGCTCGAGCAGCTGGCCCGGAGTCATCTCCTTGCCGCCGATGGAGTAGCTGGTGCGCTGCTCCGCGATGATCTCGCGGACGGGCCGGTGCTGGACACCGGTCAGCTCGCGCAGCTGCTGGTCGAGGATCGCGACGCGCACGGTGGTGCCGCGCTTCACCCGGCCGCTCGTCGGCTCCACGCTGCCCGCGACCAGGCCGAGGAGGGTCGACTTGCCGGCGCCGTTCACGCCCAGGATGCCGGTGCGCTCGCCGGGCGCGATCCGCCACTCGATGCGGTTGAGGACGGTCCGCTCGCCGTAGCGGACGGTGACGTCGAGCAGGTCGACGACGTCCTTGCCCAGGCGCGAGACGGCGAGCTGCGAGAGCGAGACCGAGTCGCGCACCGGGGGCTCGTCCTCGATCAGCTGGTTCGCGGCGTCGATCCGGAACTTGGGCTTCGCCGTGCGGGCGGGGGCGCCGCGGCGGAGCCAGGCGAGCTCCTTCTTCATCAGGTTCTGGCGCTTGGCCTCCATGGTCGAGGCCATCCGGTCGCGCTCGACGCGCTGCAGGATGTACGCCGCGTACCCGCCCTCGAACGGCTCGACGAGACGGTCGTGCACCTCCCAGGTGGCGGTGCAGATCTCGTCGAGGAACCACCGGTCGTGGGTGACGACCGCGAGCCCGCCCGACGACGCCGCCCAGCGGCGCTTGAGGTGCTCGGCGAGCCAGGCGATGCCCTCGACGTCGAGGTGGTTGGTGGGCTCGTCGAGGAAGACGACGTCCCAGTCGCCGACGAGCAGCTTCGCGAGGGCGACCCGGCGCCGCTGGCCGCCCGAGAGGGAGCCGACCACTCCGTCCCAGGGGACGTCGCGCAGCAGGCCCGCGATCACGTCTCGGGTGCGCGCGTCGCCCGCCCACTCGTGCTCCTGGAGCCCGCCGACGACGGCCTGGGCGACGGTGAGGTCCTCATCGACCGTGTCGGCCTGGTCGAGCATCCCGAGCGTGACGCCGCGGCGGTGCGTGACGCGGCCGCTGTCCGGCTCGATGCGCTGCGCGAGCAGGCGCAGGAGGGTCGACTTGCCGTCGCCGTTGCGTCCGACGATCCCGATGCGGTCGCCCTCCTCGATCCCCAGGGAGACGTCGTCGAAGATCACGCGTGTGGGGTACTCGAGTCGCAGCGCCTCGGCGCCCAGCAGATGTGCCATAGGGATCCAGCCTAGGCGGTGCCGCCTGAGCGGTCCGCCGCGGGTCGATCACAGTGCGGCCGGGTCGCGGCCCCCGGACCTCAGCCCGCGGGTGCCGGCTCCGAGACGGACACCGAGCGGCGGTGCAGTCCCGTGGCGCCGTCGGGGGCAGGCGGGCGCTCGACCGTGGTCTGCACCGTGCCGTCCGCGTCGGTGGCGCGCACGGTCACGACGTGGTCGCCGACCGTCGCGTCCCACTCGAGGACCCACTGGATCCACGTGTCCGCGGTGACCTGCTCGGCGAGGCGCGCCTCCTGCCAGGCGCCGCCGTCGATCTGCACCTCCACCTTCGCGATGCCGGTGTGCGGCGCCCAGGCGACTCCCGCCACCGCGACCGTCCCCGCCTCGACGGGCTGGCCCTGGCGCGGCACATCGATCCGCGACTCGATCTTGATCGGACCGCGCTCGGTCCAGCCGCGCGTCGACCAGTACGCCAGGTCCTCCGCGAAGGTCGTGACCTTCAGCTCGACGACCCACTTCGTCGCCGAGACGTATCCGTACAGGCCGGGGACGACCATCCGGACGGGGAAGCCGTGCTCGACCGGGAGCGGCTCGCCGTTCATCCCGACGGCGAGCAGGCTCGCGCGGTCCTCATCCTGCAGCACGTCGAGCGGGCTGGAGGCGGTGAAGCCGTCGATGCTCCGCGAGAGCACCATGTCGGCGCCGGCGGTCGGCCGGGCCCGGGCCAGCAGCTCGCGGATCGGGTAGCCCAGCCAGAGGGCGGTGCCGATCAGGTCGCCGCCGACCTCGTTGGACACGCAGGACAGGGTGACCAGATGCTCCTCGAGCGGCAGTGCGAGCAGCTCGTCCCAGGTGATCTCGATCTCCTCCTCCACCATGCCGGTGATCTTCAGCGACCAGTCGGCGGGCTCGACCGACGGCACCGAGAGCGCGGTGTCGATCCGGTAGAACGAGGCGTTGGGAGTGACGTAGGAGCTGATGCCGTCGATGTCGTCGAGCACGGCGCCGGCCGGGACGGGCGCGGCGGCCGAGGCGGGAGCCGGCAGGGACACGGCCTCGCGCACGGCGGTGACGGCGGCGGAGGCGGACGTGAGGAAGCGGGCGCCGATGCCGGCGGCGACCGCGGCGACTCCGGCGATCCCGACCAGGCGGAGGAACGACCGGCGGTCCGGGGAGTCGCTCTCGCGCTCCTCCTGCCAGCCGCGGAGGCGGACGGAGGCCGAGCGCAGCACCGCGGCACCGGCCACCATGCCCACGACGCTCGGCGCCGCGTCGATCCCGGACGCGCCCTCGCGGCTGACGGCGGCGAGCGCACCGGCGCCCGCGACGACGGCCAGCAGCAGCACGCCGAACGGCGGGCGGCGGTACTCGAGGACCCCGGCGCCGACGGCCAGCAGCGCGATCGCGAGGCCGATCGAGACCAGCAGCACGAGCTTGTCGCCGGTGCCGAAGAGCGCGATGACCGTGTCCTTCACGCCCGGGGGCACGATGTCGATGACGAAGCCGCCGACCGCGACCAGCGGACTGCCGCCCGCTCCGGTGAAGACCGCGACGACCTCGGCGGCCGCGAGGGCGACGACGGCGGCCACGATCCCGGAGAGGATCGCGAAGAGGGTGGCTCGGCGGGACATGAGCGGCACTCTAAGCCACGAGGTCGGAACTTCTCTGCGGACCGTCTGTGGAGGGCGCCGGGCGCGACGCTCGCGAGCCCCGCTCCGGAGGCACCGCCTCCGCGACTAGGTCGAGAGCAGGCGAGCCCCGTGGACCGGGCCGGACACCCGCACGGCGCTCAGCCGCGCGGAGCTCAGCTCGCGCTGCAGGTCGGCCGCCGCATCGGCGTCCGGAGCGAGGAACGCGACGGTCGGGCCGGACCCCGAGACGAGGCCGCCGAGCGCCCCGCGGCCCTCGCCGAGCTCGAGGATGCGGGCGAGCCCGGGCTGCAGGTGCAGCGCCGGCGCCTGGAGGTCGTTGTGCATCGCGTCGGCGAGCATGGCGGCGTCGCCGGCGCGGAGGGCCTGCAGCACGTTGGGATCGATGGCGGGGGTCGCCGAGATCGGGCGGAAGTCGTGCAGGTGGCGCTCGCGGTGCCGGTCGAGCTCGCTGTAGACCTCGGGGGTCGACAGGCCCTCCTCCGAGAGGACCAGCACCCACTCGAAGCGGCCCTTGGCGAGCGCCGGGCTCAGCTCATCGCCGCGGCCGACCCCGATCGCGGTGCCGCCGGTGAAGGAGAAGGGGACGTCGGCGCCGAGGCTCGCGGCGATGCCGAGCAGCTGCTCCCTCGTGCACGCCGTGCCCCAGAGCGCGTCGCAGGCGAGGAGGGTCGCGGCAGCGTCGGCCGAGCCGCCGCCCATGCCGCCGGCGATGGGGACGTTCTTCTCGATCTCGAGGTGCACGCCGCCGCGGTAGCCGGTCGCCCGGGCGAGCGCCCGAGCCGCCTTGATCGCGAGGTTGGAGCCGTCGACGGCCAGGCGGGAGGTGTCGATCGAGCCCGAGAAGGAGACCGAGAAGTCGGCCGCCTCCTCCGCGAACACGTCCTCGTAGAGGGAGAGCGACTGGAACGCGGTGGCCAGCTCGTGGTACCCGTCGTCGCGCACGGCGCCGACCTTGAGGAACACGTTGATCTTGCCGGGCGCCCGCGCGTGGACCCGGTTCGACGTCGCGCGGTGGGCCATGCATCCACGCTACAGGGTGGCGGAGGCGCCCTCGTCCGCACCCGGGGCGGGCTCCCCGTCGCCGTCCGTGTCGTCCCCGTCGGTCTCCGCCGGCGACCCGTCGGGCACCGCCGCGCCGCGCACGGGGACCCGCGCCGGATCGAGCTCGCGGCCCAGGCGGACGAAGGCGGCGACGTCCAGCTCCTCGCCGCGCGCGGTCTGCGGGACGCCGGCCCGCTCGAGCGCGACGATCGCCGCGGCGCTGTCGCCGAAGAGGGTCGCGAGCGACTGGCGGAGCATCTTCCTCCGCTGCGCGAACGCCGCGTCGACGACCGCGAAGACGGCGCGGCGCAGGGTCTCGTCGCCCGGCTCCTCGCCGCGGTCGAACGCGACGAGCACGCTGTCGACGTTCGGCACCGGCCAGAAGATCTGACGCGAGACCGCGCCGCCCGTCGTCCAGGAGCCGAACCACGCCGCCTTGACGCTCGGGCCGCCGTAGACCTTGGAGCCGGGACCGGCGGCGAGCCGGTGCCCGACCTCGGACTGCACCATCACCACTCCGGACCGGATGCTGGCGAAGTGCTCGAGGAAGTGCAGGAGCACCGGCACCGAGATGTTGTACGGGAGGTTGGCGACGAGCCGGACCGGCTCCCCCGGCAGGTCGAGCACCTTCATCGCGTCGGCGTGCACGACCGCGAGATCGGTGCCCGGCGCCATCAGCTCGACGGTGCGCGGCAGCTGCTCGGCGAGGCGCCCGTCGATCTCGACGGCCACGACCTGCGCGCCCGCCTCGAGCAGGCCGAGGGTCAACGATCCGAGGCCGGGGCCGATCTCGACGACGGTCTCCCCCGGGCGCACCCGAGCGAGCTTGACGATGCGGCGGACCGTGTTGGCGTCGTGCACGAAGTTCTGGCCGAGCTTCTTGGTCGGCGTGACGTCGAGGAGGCCGGCGAGGTCGCGGATCTCGGCCGGGCCCAGCAGGCGCGGGATCGCGGCGGCCGTCGGCTCGGCGGCGTGGCGGCCGCTCATGCGAGGGGTCCGACCGGCTCCGTCGGCTCGGAGCCGACCTCGCCGCCCCACTCGCCGTACACGGCCTCCGTGTTCGACGCGATCGTCGCGGCGAGGTGGCCGACGTCGGTCTCGAGGGTCGCGGCCATCGAGCGCAGGGTGTGCGGGAGGAGGTAGGGCGCGTTCGGGCGGCCGCGGAAGGGCGACGGAGTGAGGTACGGCGCGTCGGTCTCGACCAGGATGAGGTGCCGAGGAGTCGCGACGAGCGCCTCCCGCAGCGGCTCGGCGTTCTTGAACGTCACGGTGCCGGCGAAGGAGAGGTACCAGCCCTCGTCCGTGCACATCCGCGCCATCTCCGCGTCCCCGGAGAAGCAGTGGAAGACGGTGCGCTCGGGGGCGCCGACGCGGCGCAGGGTCTCGATGACCTCGCGGTGCGCGTCGCGGTCGTGGATCTGCAGCGCGAGGTCGTGCTCCTTCGCGATGCGGATGTGCTCCTCGAAGGAGCGGAACTGCGCGGCGCGGCCGCTCTCGCCGGTGCGGAAGAAGTCGAGCCCGGTCTCGCCGATGGCGCGCACCCGCGGCTGCTCCGCCAGCTCGGCGATCACGGCGAGGGCGGCGTCGAGCTCGCCGCGCTGCTCCAGCTCGGGCGCCTCGTTGGGGTGGATCGCGACGGCGGCCAGCATGCGCGGCTCGCTCGCCGCCTGCTCGGCCGACCAGCGGCTCGTCTCGACGTCCGTGCCGACCTGGACGACGCCGCGGACCCCGACGGTGGAGGCCCGGTCGAGCTGCTCGCGGTGGTCGAGCGGCTCGAGGCCGTCGGCGATCTCGAGGTGCGTGTGGTTGTCGTAGACGGGGACGACGAGCGCCTCGGGCAGCGGCGGGTACGTCAGGTCGCGGCCGGACGAGGCCTCGCGGGAGCGGACGTGCTGGCTGTCGGTCATGCGCTCCAGGCTACCGGGAGGGCTCGCGCGGGCCGGAGTCCCGGGTGGACGAGGGCCGAGAGGCGGCCGCTGAGGCGCCCTGAGCGGATCGGGTCAGCACCCGATCGGATCGGGACAGCCCGCCTCCCGCGCCGCCGGGAGGCTGGAGCCATGACAGACACCGAGCTCCTCGCCCCTTCCGCACCCGGCTCCCTCGCCGGGCGCCACGCCCTCGTCACCGGATCCTCGAGCGGGATCGGCGCAGCCATCGCCCGCCGGCTCGCCGGGGCCGGCGCTCACGTCCTCGTGCACGGACGCGACCCCGAGCGGGTCGGGTCCGTCGTCGGCGGCATCCGCGCCGACGGGGGCACCGCCTCCGCGCTCGTCGCCGACCTCGCGGGCACGCCGGAGGAGACCCGCGCCGTCGCCGCCCGGGCGCTGACCCTCCTCGACGGGCGGATCGACGTCCTCGTCAACAACGCCGGAGTGTTCCCGGTGGGGCCGACCGCCGACCTCAGCGACGCCGACGTCGAGTCCCTCCTCACCACGAACATCCGCGTGCCGCACCAGCTCGTCGCGGCGATCGCCCCGGCCATGGCCGAGCGCGGGAGCGGAGTGGTCGTCAACATCACCTCGTGGATGGGACGGGTGGGAACGCCCGGGACCGCGCTCTACCCCGCGACCAAGGCGGCGCTGGAGCACCTCACGCGGGCGTGGGCGGCCGAGTACGGCCCGAGCGGCGTGCGCGTGGTCGCCGTCGCGCCCGGCGCGACTCTCACGCCCGGCAACGAGCACGCCGCGGCGATCCTGGAGCAGATGACCGCGTCCGCCCCCGCCGGCCGGCCCGGACGTCCGGACGAGATCGCCCTGGCCGTGCGCTGGCTCGTCTCGGACGACGCCTCGTACGTCCACGGCACGACGCTCGACGTCGACGGAGGCATCGTCGGCGCCCGCGTCTGACGCCGCGGTACGCGCCGCTCGGAGTCCCCGCGACAGCGCCCGCCGCTCAGTGGATCTGCACGAGCGGCCCGGGGTGGAGCGCAGCGTCGGCCGCGGGGGTCGTCTCGTAGGCGCGGCGGTAGTCGCGCCCGAAGTGCGACGCGCTCGCGTAGCCGACCGCGGCCGCGGCCTGCGCGGCGGTGTCGCCCCGGACCAGGAGCAGTTTCCTGGCCTCCCCCAGGCGGAGCCGCCGCAGGTAGCCCAACGGCGACATCCCGGTCAGCTCGCGGAAGCGGCGGGTGAGCGTGGGCACGCTGGTGCCCGCCTCCGCGGCGAGCGCGCCGAGGGTCCATCCGCGCGACAGCGACGCGCTCATCGCCTCGACCGCACGGGAGACGGCCTCCGAGCGGACGGTGCTGGACGCGGCCAGCAGCCGGGGCGCCTGGTCCGTCTGCAGCAGCCGCAGCACGAGCTCGCGCGTGATCGCGGGGGCCAGCACCGGGATGTCGGCGGGGGCGTCGAGCAGACGGAAGAGTCGGCGCAGCGAGTCGGCCATCTCCTCCGTGACCGTGCCGATCCGCGGGGCGGGAGCCCGCGGGGCCGTCCGGGGGGCGAGCGCCGCGATCTCGGCCACCACGAGCGGGTCGAGACGCCAGTTGGCCGACAGGAAGTCGCCGCGGTCGCCGGTCTCCACGACGGCCGCCACCACCGGCAGATCGACGGGGGTGATCAGGAAGCGGCCGGCGCCCCACCGCTCGTCGGAGTCGCCGACCACCGAGCGCTTCCGGCCGGCCAGCACCAGGCTGAGGGTCGGCGGGAACCGGGTGTAGACGAGCTCGGTCGGAGCGGTCACCCGGTGCAGGCGCAGGGCGAGCGCGGCGGCGCGCTCGGGGTGCCCGACGTGGCGCCGGGTGAGCTCGGCCGCCTGCTCGAGAGCGTCGAGGACCTCGCGCGTCATCAGCGCCCCGCCGTCCCCGGAGCGGAGGACCGCTCGCACCCGGCCCCTCGCGTTCGGATCGCGGTCATCGTGCACTCCCCTGCGGATCCTCCGTCGGCGACTCCAGGCCGCGCGACTGCTCGGTCCATGGGTCGAGGCGTGGCCGTCAGGACGCGGGAGCCTCGATGCGCGGGAAGAGCGCGGCGAGCGTCCCGACGGTCGTGCCGACGGGGAGGACCCCCCACCGGCCCGCCTCGCGGATCGGCTGCGCGGTGAGGGCGCCGAGCGACTCCGTCACGCCGAGCGCCTCCCAGAGGGACGCCGTCGCGCGCGGCACGACCGGCGAGAGCAGCACGGCCAGGGCGCGGAGCCCCTCCGTCGCGGTGTAGAGCACCGTGCCGAGGCGCTCGCGCTCCTCGCGCTTGGCGAGTGCCCACGGCTCCTGCTCGGTGATGTAGCCGTTGAGCTCCTCGACGATGCTCCACACGGCGGTGATCGCGTCGTGGATCGCGAGCGCGTCGATCGACCGGTCGGCCGACGCGGCGGCCTCGGCGACGATGCGCTGCACGCGCTCCTCCGCCTCGGTCGGCTCGCCCGGCGCAGGCACGACGCCGTCGTAGTAGCGGTGCAGCATCGCGACGACCCGCGAGGCGAGGTTGCCGAAGCCGTTCGCGAGCTCGGACTGGTAGCGCGCCGACAGGTCCTCCCATGAGAACGAGCCGTCCTGGCCGAAGGTGATGGCCCGGAGGAAGTAGTAGCGGAAGGCGTCGGAGCCGAAGGTGTCGGTGATCTGCTCGGGCGCGATGCCGGTGAGCTTCGACTTCGACATCTTCTCGCCGCCGACCAGCAGCCAGCCGTGGCCGAACACCTGCCGGGGGACCTCGAGGCCCGCGGCCATGAGCATGGCGGGCCAGATCACCGCGTGGAAGCGCAGGATGTCCTTGCCGACGATGTGGGTCGCGGGCCAGCGGCGCTCGAACTCCGCCTCGTCCTGGCCGTAGCCGACCGCGGTGATGTAGTTGAGCAGCGCGTCGAACCAGACGTACACCACGTGCGAGTCGTCCCACGGGACCTTCACTCCCCAGTCGAAGCTGGAGCGCGAGATCGACAGGTCGGCCAGGCCCTGGCGGACGAAGCTGACGACCTCGTTGCGCGCCGACTCGGGCTGGACGAAGTCGGGACGCTCCTCGTAGAGCGCGAGCAGCCGCTCGGTGTACTCGCTCATCTTGAAGAAGTAGTTCTTCTCCTTCAGCAGCTCGACCGGCTTCGAGTGGATCTTGCAGACGTACTGGCCGGCGTAGTCGCCGGTGCCCTCCTCGAGGTCGGACAGCTGCTTGTACTCCTCGCAGCCCACGCAGTAGTAGCCCTCGTACTCGCCGGTGTAGATCGCGTCCTCGTCGTACAGCTTCTGCAGGAACTTCTGGACGTTGACCTCGTGCCGCGCGTCCGTGGTGCGGATGAAGTCGTCGTTGGCGATGTCGATGGTCTCGAGCAGCGGCTGCCAGGCGGTCCTCACGAGGCGGTCGGCCCACTCCTGGGGGGTCGTGCCGTTGGCGGTGGCGGTGCGGAGGATCTTCTGGCCGTGCTCGTCGGTGCCGGTCAGCAGCCAGGTGTCGTCGCCCGCCTGGCGGTGCCAGCGGGTGAGCACGTCGGCGGCGACCTCGGTGTACGCGTGCCCGATGTGCGGGACGTCGTTCACGTAGAAGATCGGGGTCGTGAGGTAGAAGGAGGCGCCGTCGGACATGGCGACCATCCTATTCACCGCGCGGCACCGCTCCCGGCGTGTGACGGAGGCGGTGGACGACCGGCCGCGGGCGCCGTCTGGGAGGGAGCTCTCAGCCGCGGCGGGAGGCGAGCGCCGCCTCGTAGAGAGCGCGGCGCGAGAGCCCCGTGATCTCGGCGACCTCGGCCGACGCCTCCTTGAGCCGCGATCCGGCCTCGACGCGGGCCAGCACGTCGGCCAGCGCGTCCTCGAGCGACGCCTCCCTCGCGGGGGCTCCCTCGACGACCAGGCAGATCTCGCCGCGCAGGCCGTCGGCCGCCCACTCGGCCAGCTCGGCCGCCGTGCCGCGCCGGACCTCCTCGAACATCTTGGTGAGCTCGCGGCAGACGACGACGCGCCGCTCCGGGCCCATCGCCTCGACCAGGTCGGCGAGCGCGTCGCCGATCCGGTGCGGGGACTCGAAGAAGACCATGGTGCGCCGCTCGTCGACGAGCGCCCGGAAGGTCGAGACCCGCTCGCCGTGCCGGCGGGGCAGGAACCCCTCGAAGCTGAAGCGGTCCGTCGGGAGCCCGGACACGGCGAGCGCCATGAGCACCGCCGAGGGACCGGGCAGCGCGGTGACCGCGACTCCCGCCGCCACCGCCGCCTCGACCAGGTGGTAGCCCGGGTCCGAGACCGTGGGCATGCCCGCGTCGCTCAGCACGAGCAGGTCCTCCTCGCGGGCCAGCTCCACCAGCTCGGCGGCGCGCTCGCGCTCGTTGTGGTCGTGCAGGGCGTAGAGGGCGGGCCGGTTCTCGACGCCCAGGGCGCGCATCAGCTGGATGGTCACGCGCGTGTCCTCGGCGGCGACGTGGCGGGCGGAGCCCAGCGCCTCCACGAGCCGGCGGGAGGCGTCGCCGAGGTTTCCGATGGGAGTGCCGGCGAGGATGATCATGCCGCCAGTCTCCCAGGCCGGGTCCGGGGCCTCCCGCCGCGGATCGCCGCCGTCCCGGGAGGAGGCGCCCCGTTAGCATGGCCGGGTGACGGACCGACCGCAGCGCGACTTCGACGACCTGCTCCTGGACGCGGCGGGATCGGCGCGCTCGGTCCCGGTGGAGCCCGCCGAGGCGTCCGCACCGCGGGAGCGCACCCCGCTCCCGGACGTGCCGCGCGGCTCCTGGTTCGACGACCTGCACGCCCGGCTCGTCGCCTCCCCCGCGCGCCGCCGGCTGTACGAGCTCGGACTGCCGCTGCTGGTGGTCGCCCTGGCCGCGGTGCTGCGGCTGTGGAACCTCGGCCACCCGCGCTCGCTCGTGTTCGACGAGACCTTCTACGTGAAGGACGCCTGGACCCTCTGGAACCTCGGGTTCGAGGGCGCCTGGCCCGAGAACCCGGACCCCGGCTTCGCGGCCGGCGACGTGGACACCTTCACGGGGGCGCCGTCCTTCGTGGTGCATCCGCCGCTGGGCAAGTGGATCATCGGGCTCGGGATGGGCGTGTTCGGCGCGGACGACAGCGTCGGCTGGCGCGTCGCGACCGCCGTCGTGGGGATCCTCGCCGTCGCGCTGGTGATCGTGATCGGCCGCCTCCTGTTCCGCT
Organism: Rathayibacter sp. AY1E8; assembly: GCF_002931415.1. Taxonomy (NCBI): domain Bacteria; kingdom Bacillati; phylum Actinomycetota; class Actinomycetes; order Micrococcales; family Microbacteriaceae; genus Rathayibacter; species Rathayibacter sp. AY1E8. The sequence goes on along the minus strand of NZ_PSVI01000067.1, from coordinate 4,349 downwards.
CCACCCTCCTCTCCTCCTTCGCGGGGCTGATGCTCGCGCTCGACGGCCACGCGATCGTGATGTCGCGGGTGTCGCTCCTGGACGGGATCCTGATGTTCGTCGCGCTCTGCGGGGTCGCGGCGGTGCTGCTGGACCGGCGCTGGGCCGACCTGCAGCTGGCGCGGAAGGTGGCGGCGGGAGCGCTGCCGAGCTGGGGGCCGGTCCTGTGGTGGCGGCCCTGGCTGCTCGCGGCCGGCGTGCTCTTCGGCCTGGCCGCGGGCGTGAAGTGGACGGGCGTCTACTTCCTCGCGGCGTACGGCGTGTACGCGGTGGTCGTCGACGCGCTGATGCGGCGCCGCGCGGGCGTGCCGTTCTGGGGCAGCGGCGCGATCCTCAAGCAGGGTCCGGTCACCTTCCTCCTGGTCGTGCCGATCGCCCTGATCGCCTACCTCGTCACCTGGACGGGCTGGCTGCGCACCTCCGGCGGATGGGCCCGGCAGTGGGCGTCGGAGGCCCCCGGCAACGCCTGGACCGGGGCTCTGGCGTGGGTGCCGGACTGGGCGCAGAGCCTCTGGCACTACCACGTGCAGATGTACGACTACTCGATCAACCTGCGGGCCTCGCACCCCTACGAGGCGAACCCGCTCACCTGGCTGCTCATGCTCCGACCGACCAGCATGTACTTCGTCGACCAGGCGACGGGCGTCGACGGCTGCACCGCCGCACGCTGCGACGAGGCGATCACCTCGGTCGCCAATCCGCTCATCTGGTACGCCGGGGTCCTGGCGCTGGTGTACCTCCTCTACCGGCTCGCGCGGTACCGGGAGTGGCGCGCCGGCTACGTGCTGATGGGGATCGTCGCGGGCTACCTGCCGTGGCTGCTCTACCTCGACCGCACGGTGTTCCAGTTCTACTGCGTCGTCTTCGAGCCCTACATGATGCTGGCACTGGCGCTGACGGCCGGGATCGTGATCGGGAGTCCGGGCGACGAGCGGAGGCGGCGCACCCGCGGCGTCCTCGTGGTGCTCGTCTTCGCGGTGGCGGCGGCCGCGCTGACGGCCTACTTCCTGCCGCTCTGGATCGGCGCGCAGACGTCCTTCACCTTCTGGCAGGCCCACATGTGGCTGCCCTCGTGGGTATGATCCGGCGGCTGGGCCCGGGAGTCGCGGCCTGCGCCGTCGCGGCGGTGATCGCGGCCCTGCTGCACGCGACGGTGCCGGCAGTGCCGATGCTGACCGCGGCGGTCGCGCTCGGGATCCTCGTGGCGCAGCTGCCCGCGGCGCGCCCCCTGCTGAGCGGGGCGCTGGCGCCGGGCCTGAAGTTCTCGTCCCGCTCGCTGATGCGCGCCGGCATCGTCCTGCTCGGGCTGAAGCTCTCTCTGATCGACATCGCTGCGCTGGGCTGGGGCGCGATCCTGGTCGTCGTCGGGATCGTCCTGGCCACCTTCGGCCTGACCTGGGCGCTGGGCCGGGCGCTCCGGCTGCCCGGGCAGGAGCCGCTGCTGCTCGCGGCGGGCTTCTCGATCTGCGGGGCCTCGGCGATCGGCGCGATGGCCGGAGCGACCCGGGCGAAGGAGCAGGAGCAGGCGACGCCGGTCGCGCTGGTGACGCTCTGCGGCACGCTCGCGATCGCAGTGCTCCCCGCCCTGCAGCAGCCGCTCGGGCTCTCCGACGTGCAGTTCGGGCACTGGGTCGGCGCCTCGGTCCACGACGTGGGCCAGGTCGTGGCGACGGCCCAGGTGGCCGGAGCGTCGGCGCTGGCCGTGGCGGTCGTGGTGAAGCTCACCCGAGTGGTCATGCTGGCGCCGATGGTCGCGGTGGCGGCGGCGGTCACGAGGCGCCGAGGCGGGACCGGCGGGACGCGCCCGGCGATCGTGCCGCTGTTCGTGGTCGGGTTCCTCGCCGCGGTGCTGCTGCGCACGCTCCTCCCCCTGCCGGAGGGACTGCTCGCCGCCGCCGACACCGCGCAGACCTGGCTCCTCGCCGCGGCCCTCTTCGCGCTCGGCAGCGCCGTCCGGGTGCGCGCGCTCGTGACGACGGGGTGGCGTGCTCTCCTCGTCGCCCTGGTGTCGTGGGCGGCGATCGCGGCGATGGGACTGGCCGCGGTGCAGCTGGCGCTCTGATCGGCGCTCCGATCCGCTCGACCGCTCTGTCGCGCACGGTCGCTCTGCACTGCGGGACCGCTCTGTTACGCGATGCGTCGCTCCGGCGCGGCGGTGTCGGCGGCTCCCGCTAGCGTCGATCGCATGGCAGATCGTGAGTACGGCTTCAAGACGCGTGCGATCCACGCGGGCAACATCCCCGACGCGGTGACGGGCGCCCGCGCTCTGCCGATCTACCAGACCAGCGCCTTCGTCTTCGACGACACCTCCGACGCCGCGGCCCGCTTCGCGCTGCAGAAGTACGGCAACGTCTACTCGCGCCTGTCGAACCCCACGGTCGCCTCCTTCGAGGAGCGCGTCGCGAGCCTCGAGGGCGGCCTCGGCGCCGTCGCCACGGCCTCCGGGCTCTCGGCGCAGTTCATCACCTTCGCGGCGCTCGTCGGCGCGGGCGACCACGTGGTGTCCTCCGCCAACCTCTACGGCGGATCGATCACCCAGCTCGACGTCACGCTCCGCCGTTTCGGAGTGGACACCACCTTCGTCCGCTCGAGCGACCCGGCCGACTACGCGGCGGCGATCACCGAGAAGACCAAGGTGCTCTACGCCGAGACGATCGCGAACCCCTCCGGCGAGATCGCCGACATCGAGGGCCTCGCCGCGGTCGCGCACGCCGCCGGCATCCCGCTGATCATCGACTCCACGGTCGCCACGCCCTACCTCGTCCGCCCGATCGAGTGGGGCGCCGACATCGTCATCCACTCGGCCACCAAGTTCCTCGGCGGACACGGCACCACGCTCGGCGGCGTCGTCGTCGAGTCGGGGCGCTTCCACTACTCCCCCGAGAAGTTCCCGCTGCTGCACGACCCGGTCGCCTCCTACGGAGACCTGTCGTGGGACGGCAACTTCGGGGAGTACGGCTTCCTCACGCGCCTGCGCGCGGAGCAGCTGCGCGACATCGGGCCGGTCCTCGCTCCGCACTCCGCGTTCCTGCTCGCCCAGGGCGTCGAGACGCTGCCGTACCGGATCCAGGCGCACGTCGACAACGCACGCCGCGTCGCCGAGTGGCTCGACGCCGACCCCCGCATCGAGGCGGTCTACTGGGCCGGGCTGCCCGCGCACCCGCACCACGACCGCGCGCAGAAGTACCTGCCGAAGGGACCGGGCTCGGTCTTCAGCTTCGTGGTCAAGGGCGGCCGCGCCGTCGGCCAGACCTTCATCGAATCGGTCGACCTCGCCAGCCACCTCGCCAACATCGGCGACGCCAAGACGCTGGTGATCCACCCCGCCTCGACCACCCACGCCCAGCTCACCGAGGACCAGCTCCTCCACGCGGGCGTCCTCCCCGGACTCGTCCGCCTCTCCGTCGGCATCGAGGACGCGGACGACATCATCTACGATCTCGACCAGGCGCTCGCCCGCGCGGTCGAGGAGCACGGCACCCCCGACGCTCCGACCGAGCTCCCCGAGGACACGACCACCACCCTGCACACCCCGGCCGTGGAGGTCTGAGCATGAGCACCACCGACACCGCCGACACCGCCGACACCGCCGACACGGTCGTCCAGCTGTCCAACGGGCTGAGCTGCTCGGTCCCGGCGAACTCGCCGCTGGCGAAGATGCTCCGCTCGCAGCGCACCTGGGTGGGCCCCGACGCCCGCAGGCGACTCGACATCCTCCGCCGCGCGAAGACCGTGGCGATCGTCGGCGCCTCGCCGAACCCGGCCCGCTCCTCCTACTTCGTCGCCACCTACCTGCAGCAGTCGAGCGACTACGAGCTCTACTTCGTGAACCCGAACGCCACCGAGATCCTGGGGCAGCCGGTCTACCGCAGTCTCGCCGAGCTCCCGGTCGTGCCCGACATCGTCGACGTGTTCCGCAAGGCGAGCGACATCCCCGCCGTGATCGACGACGTCCTCGCCGTCGGCGCGCCCACGGTCTGGGTGCAGCTGGGGATCTGGAACCAGGAGGCGGCCGAGTACGGCGAGTCGAAGGGCCTGACCGTCGTGATGGACCGCTGCATCAAGGTCGAGCACGCCCGCTTCCACGGCGGCCTGCACCTGCTCGGCTTCGACACCGGCCAGATCTCGGCGCGCAAGACGCTGCGCTGACCCGTTCCTCTCCGCGAGACGCCACCTGTGCACGCCTCCCGCGATGTGACGCGTACTGAAGCGGCGTCTCGCGGCAGGTGTCGGCTCCTCCGACGATGACGACCGACGGGGGGCGTGCGGGATCACCGACGGGTCGGCCGCGTCGAGCGGCTCCCGATCGA
>NZ_PSVI01000066.1:0-16724 GCF_002931415.1 Rathayibacter sp. AY1E8 | reverse complement strand
GACATCGAGAAGTTCGCCGCGGCGTTCGGCGCCACGGGCAGGCGGGTGAGCGGCCTCGCCGAGTTCGAGGAGGCGTTCCGGGCGTCCCTGGCCGAGCCGGGCGTCTCGATCATCGACGTCGCGGTGGACTACAGCCGCAACGTCGACATCGCCGCCCACCTGGTCGAGGACGCCTTCGAATGAGCACGCACACGGTCGACTCGACCGACGACTACGCGATCTACCAGAGCTCGACCATGGCCGCGCTGCTGGCCGGGGTGTACGACGGGGACCTGACGATCCGCGAGCTGCTCACCCACGGCGATCTCGGGCTGGGCACCTTCAACCACCTGGACGGCGAGATGGTGATCGTTGACGGCGTCTGCTACCACCTGCGCAGCGACGGCTCCGTCCAGGTCGCGGACGGCGACGACCGGACGCCCTTCGCCGCCGTGCTGCCCTTCCACGCGACCACGACGTTCACGGTGGAGGAGCCGACCGGTCTCGCCGGCCTCACCCGGCTGATCGACGACGCGGTCGACGGCGGGAACATCCCCGTCGCCCTGCGGATCGACGGCCGGTTCACCGAGGTCCGAACCCGGACCGTGGGCGCGCAGACCGAGCCGTACCCGCCCCTGATCGAGGCGACCGCCCACCAGGGCGTCACCGGCATCGCCGACACCCGCGGCACGATCGCGGGGTTCCGCACTCCGCAGTTCGAGCAGGCCGTGTCGGTCCCCGGGTACCACCTGCACTACGTCGACGACGCCCGCGAGAAGGGCGGGCACGTCCTCGACGTGACCGTGGCCGAGGTGACGGTCTCGCTCACGACCGTCGCCGGACTGCACCTCGCGCTCCCGGAGACGGACCAGTTCCGCCGCGCGGACCTGGCGATGAAGGACATCGCGGCGCAGGAGGCGCGAGCGGAGGGGTGAGGCGGGCGGGACCTCCGGGGAGACGGGCCGGCCGCGACCCGTCTCCCCGGAGGCCGGTCAGGGCGCGAGCTCCTCGCGGACGATCGCTGCTCCCGCGCTCAGCGCGCTGAGCTTCCCCCAGGCGAGGTCGCGGGGCAGCGGCGCCATGCCGCAGTTCGTGCTGGGGAGGAGCAGGTCCGCGTCGACGAACCGGAGGGCGCGGCGCAGGGTGTCGGCGACCTCCTCGGGCGTCTCGACGGTCCCGCTCGCCACGTCGATCGCTCCGAGCATGACCTTCTTGCCGCGGACGAGCTCGATCAGCTCCATCGGCACGTGGGAGTGGTGGCTCTCCAGCGAGACGATGTCGAGCGAGGACTGCTGGAGGAGCGGCAACGACTCCTCGTACTGCCGCCACTCCGACCCGAGGGTCGCCTTCCAGTCGGTGTTCGCCTTGATCCCGTAGCCGTAGCAGATGTGCACCGCGGTCTCGATGCGGAGTCCCTCCGCCGCCCTCTCCAGCGCGGCCACACCCCAGTCGTGCACCTCGTCGAAGAAGACGGTGAAGGCGGGCTCGTCGAACTGGACGATGTCGACTCCGGCGTCCTGGAGGGCTCGCGCCTCCTCGTTGAGGATGGTCGCGAACTCCCACGCCAGCTTCTCGCGGCTCCCGTAGTGCCGGTCGGAGAGGGTGTCGATCATCGTCATCGGGCCGGGCAGCGCCCACTTGATCGGCTGATCGGTCTGCTCGCGCAGGAACCGGGCGTCGTCGGCGAACACGGGCCTCTCGAGCCCTACGGCGCCGACGACGGTCGGCACGCTCGCGTCGTACCGGTCGCGGATGCGCACCGTCTCGCGCCGCTCGAAGTCGACGCCCGTGAGGTGCTCGATGAACGTCGTGACGAAGTGCTGCCGGGTCTGCTCCCCGTCACTGACGATGTCCAGGCCCCGGTGGTGCTGCTCGTGGACAGCGGCGCGCAGGGCGTCCTGCTTGCCCTCGGCCAGGGCGTCGCCGGTCAGCCGCCACGGGGACCACAGGGTCTCCGGCTGCGCGAGCCACGACGGCTTCGGCAGGCTGCCGGCGATCGAGGTGGGCAGGAGCGGGAGGGCCGCCGAGGCTCCGCGCGCGCTCATCGGACCGCTTCCGCGTACTCGGCGGCCCACTGCCGCAGCCGCTCCCCGTGCGGCTTCATGAGATGCTCCTCCGCGAACCGCCCCTGCTCGACCGCGAGCCGGCCGCGCTCCTCGCGGTCGTAGGAGACCGCGGGCCGCACGTAGTCCTGCTGCTCCAGGTCCGGCCGGTAGACGTCGGCGGCGGCCGAGCGCGCGCCGTAGATCTCGGGCCGGTAGATCCTCTGGAACGTCTCCATCGTGCTGATGGTGGCGATGAGCTGGAGGTCCGAGTAGTCCTCCAGCAGGTCGCCGCCGCAGTAGAACGCGAGCGGCGCCGTGCTGCCGGGCGGCATGAAGAAGCGGACCCCGAGGCCCATCTCCGCGAAGTACCGGTCGGTCAGCGAGAGCTCGTCCTGCCGGTACTCGACGCCGAGGATCGGATGGAGGGTCCCGGTGCGCCGGTACGTCCTGCTCGTCGAGACGCTGATGCAGATGACGGGCGGCGTCGACGAGAGCTCCGCGTACTGCGCGGAGTACCGGAAGTGCTGGAAGAGCGCGCCGTGCAGGACGCCGAAGTCGTCGGGGACGGTGAAGCCGGCCTGCGCGGCGTTGACCGCCGGCAGCCGCACGCTGAAGTCGTGGTCGCGGAGGTAGGAGGAGAAGTTGTTCCCCAGTGTCCCCGGCTGACATCGGCCGGTGCGGCGGTCGAGGATCCGGGTGCGCAGGACCTCCAGCAGCGGGAACTCCCGGTCCTCGCCGTCCGTGGTGAGCCGCAGCCCGACGGAGACGATGTCGAGCCCGACCGTGTAGCGGCCGCGGCTCGGATCGTCGCCCGGCACGAGATCGTTCAACCGGTCGTCGATCATCCGCAGCGCGGTCCGGAGGTTCTCCCGGCGGCGCTCGCCGCGGGCCAGATTCGCGAAGTTGGTGGTGATCCGGGAGCTCTGGGCCGGCGAGTAGTCCTCGTCGAAGGGAGTGAGGGTGGTGCTGAAGGCGGGTTCGTTCGTCATGATCGGCCGATCGGTAGGAGGGACTGGGGCGGGGGCACGATCAGTGCGGGTGGTCCTCGGTCAGCTTGAAGCCGAGTCGGCCGTGCGCGAAGGCGGCTCCGGCTCCGATGGCGGCCGCGACCCAGGCTGATTCGGCGAGCTCGGTCTCGGTCGCACCGGCGCGCACGGCGTTCTGGCCGTGGCCGTCGATGCAGTAGACGCACTGCTTGCTGATGCCCACGGCGTAGGCGATGAGCTCGCGGTACTTGAGCGGGATCTCGCGACCCTGCGGAGCGAAGACGGCGGTGTCGAAGGCGGTGAACGCCGCAAGGACGTCGGGGGTCTCCTTCTTGTAGGCGGCGGTGTAGCGGCGGTCGGCTGCGCGGTCGTAGTAGGCGTCGGTCATGGTCTTCCTTCGGAGGTCGGAGAGGGGGCGGAGGGGATGAGGTCACGGCCGGGCGGGGATCTCCAGGCCGAGGTTCTCCCGCAGGGTCGTGCCCTCGTACTCGGTGCGCAGCGAACCGCGCTCCTGCAGCAGCGGCACGACGCGGTCGACGAACTCGTCCAGACCACCCGGGTGCAGGTGCGATCCGAGGACGACCCCGTCGCCGCCCCCGCTCTGCACGAACTCGTCGAGACGGTCGGCGACCTGCTCAGCCGTGCCCACGTACTCCGTGCGGTCGAAGACGGTCTCGGCGAGACCGCGGAGGGTGAGGTCGCGCTCCTGAGCGAGCGCACGCCAGGCGCGCACGGTCCCCGCGCGATCACCGTGGATCAGTGCGCGGCCCTCGATCAGCGGCGGCGCCTCGAGGTCGGGCTCGAGATCGGGTACCGGCCCGTCGACGTCGAAGCCCGACAGGTCCCGGTTCCAGACCTGCTCGAAGAGCACCTGGATCGTGCGCGGTGTGAGTTGCTGATCGCGGATCCACCGCGCTCTCTCCTCCGCCTCCGCAGCGGTGCCGCCGAGGACGACGGCGGCTGACGGGAGGATCCGCACGGAGCCGGCCGGGCGACCCGCCGCCGCGACCCGGGCCGCGATGTCGCGCGCGAACTCGTGCGCCTCAGGTCCCCGGTGGTAGGGGGAGAAGATCACGTCGGCGCTCGACGCCGCGAAGTCGCGACCCTGCGGAGAGACGCCCGCCTGCACGATCACCGGCCGGCCCTGCGGGCTGCGCGGCACGGTGAAACGGCCGGAGACGTCGAACTGGCTGCTCGAGACGGCGAACGACCCCGTCGACGAGTCGGCGAGGAACTCGCCGGAGGGGGCATCGGCTCGCACGGCGTCGGAGGTCCAGGTGTCCCAGAGCGTCGTCACCGCGCGGACGGCCTCCTCGGCACGGGCGTAGCGGTCGGCGCGGTCGAGGAAGCCGCCGCGGCGGAAGTTCGCGCCCGTGAAGGCGTCGAAGGACGTGACCACGTTCCACCCCGCTCGTCCGCCTGAGAGGTGGTCGAGGGTCGCGATCTGACGGGCGAGCTCGAAGGGCTCGTTGAACGTCGCGTTGAGCGTGCCGACCAGGCCGATGTGCTCCGTGACCGCGGCCAGCGCGGCGAGGAGCGGCAGAGTGTCCGGTCGTCCGGCGATGTCATGGTCGAACGGGCGCCCCGCGCGCTCCCGCAGGGCCAGACCCTCGGCGAGGAAGAAGTAATCGAACCGCCCGCGCTCCGCGGTCTCTGCGACGCGGCGGAACGTCGAGAAGTCGACCTGGCTGCCGGCGTCGGGGTGCTCCCACAGGGTGTGCTCGTTCACCCCGCCCACGTAGGCGGCGAGGACGATCTGCTTCGGTCGCCGCGTCATGACTGCTCCTCGGAGGCGTAGCGGTTCGGGATCGACGTGGGCAGGCCCAGGGCTGAGCGGAGGGTGCGGCCCTCCTCCGTCCCGACGAGCAGACCGCGTCGGCGCAGCTCGGGCACGAGGTCGTCGGCGATCAGCGGCAGATCGGTGGCGAGAACCGCGGGTCGGAGGCGGACGCCGTCGTAGCCGAGCTGTGAGAGCTCGGCGATGCGGTCGGCGACGGACGCGGCCGACCCGGCGGCGACGGCGGCGTCGCCGGTGAGCGGTCGGCCGAGAGCGTCGAGGCGCGAGAGTCTGGCCGCGGCGGACTCCGCCGGGGTGTCGAGGACGACGACGAGGTCGGCGAGGACCCGCAGGCGCTCGCCCGTGCGCCCCGCCCCGCGCTCCGCCTCGGCGATCTCCTGGAGGATCCTCTCGGCGTCCGCTGCGTTCTGAGGCGTCGCGAACACGACGTCGGCCGAGCGCGCGGCGAAACGGTACGGGATGTCGGCGTGTGCGAGCGCGGCGACGACGGGCTGCCCCTGCGGCGGCCGGGGAGTGATCGCGGGGCCGCGCACCGAGAACCAGCGTCCTGCGAAGTCGACGCGGTGCACCTTGTCGGCGTCGAGGAAGCGATCGGTGGCGACGTCGCGGATCTCGGCGTCGTCCTCCCAGCTGTCCCAGAGTCTCCGTGCGACCTCGACGGCGTCGGCCGCCTCCTCGAAGAGCTCGTCGACGACGGCGCGGATCGCGGGGTCCTCGAGAAGGGGCGTGCCCGGCTCCGGCGGCACGATCGCCGCGATTCGTCGTCCGACGTGCGAGGCTTCGTCGACGCGTGACGACACCCTGACCTGCCAACCGCCCCGCCCCCGGCTCAGGTGGTCGAGCGTCGCGACGGCCTTCGACACGTGGAAGGGCTCCGTGTGGGTCACGGTGACCGTGGGCACGAGACCGATGCGGCTCGTGAGGGGGGCGACGTAGGAGGCGATCAGCAGCGCGTCGAGCCGGCCGCGGACCTCGTCGGTGCGGTCGTCGGCCAGGAAGGGGTCCGCCGATTGCAGGGCGAAGGAGTCCTCGATCGTCACGAAGTCGATCCCGCCGCGCTCCGCCCGCTGCACGATGTCCGCCCAGTACGCGCCGGTGAAGAGCGCGTCGGGACGGGCGCCAGGCTCGCGCCAGGACGCGGGGTGCCAGCCGGCGCCCTCGAGGGCGACGGCGAGGCTGAGGGGTGGGGCGGCGGTCATCGTGCTCCTCGGATCAGGGTGCCGGCTCGGACGAGCTCCTCGTCGTCGAGTGCGCGGAGGCGGCGCAGCAGCGCGCGCGCGACCTTGTCGTTCTCGCGGAACGACACCGCGTTCGTGCCCGGCCGGGAGAAGGCGCCGACGAACGGCGAGTCGGTGTACGGGCCGATCGCGTACCGGCGGCCGACGCGGCCTCCCGCCGTCGAGCGCAGCAGGGTGTCGTCCTGGTGCACGCGCAGCCTCCCGGTCGACAGGAGAGTGTCGCCGACGTCGACGAGGTCCTCGACCGCCGACCCCGACGCGACGAGCGCTCGCATCAGCGCGTCGTCACTCCTCGCAACGGACGTCCGGGGGAGGCGCGCGTCGACGAGAGCGTCAGCGAGGACGACCTGATCGGTCGCCCCGCCGCTCGCGACGAAGCGGCCCTCCTCTTCGGAGGTCTCCACACGGATGCCCGGGCCGAGGAAGTCGACGACGCCCGCGTCCGAGAGTGCGAGCAGCTCCTCGAGACGGTGCGCGGGCGGCCCGCTCGCGAGGAAGCTGAACCAGCCGAGCCACCATCCGTGCAGATCCTCGATCCGCGAGCGGGGCGTCCACCTCGCGGACGCGGTGAGATCGGCGACGAGGAAGTGGCTGCGCAGAAGCGCGAGGAAGAGCGCCATCGTGGCGCTGTGCTCCTGCCGGCTGCGCAGAGCCAGGTCGTCCCGGATGTAGGCGCGCACCGCCTCCTGCAGCGCCGAGCCGTCGGCGAACCGCACATCGGCGAACGGGCGGTCGAGATCGGGGAGGAGCAGCCTGTCGAGGCTGTCCGGCACAGTGTCCGCGACGAGCGCGGTCAGGGTCCGCGCATCTCCGAGGACCCGCTCGGCGTCGGCCCCGAGTGCGGGGAGAGCGTACCCCTGTCCCGCTTCGGGTCGCGGGCCGCGGGAGCCGGCGAGGACCGAGGCGCGCGGGTCGAGCCGCGAGAACACCTCCGAGAAGTGCGTCCAGTCGGTGCTCACCCGGTCGGGGTGCCCGGTGAAGAGCTCACGGTAGTAGCCCCAGAGCATCTCCTGGGCGATCAGGGGCCAGACGTCCTCGCTGAAGTCGAGCGGGCGGTGTCGCGAGCGCAGCTCCTCGACGACGGACGCCGAGAACCAGCGGGGCTCGGGCGCGGCTCCCTGGAGCGTCGAGCCGATCTTCGAGTGGTAAGGGACCCCGCGGCGGCTGCCGATCAGGATGCGCGGCTCACGTCCCGACGGGTGGTAGCGCAGTCCGCCGGCGTCGTCCCGTTCGAAGCGGCCGCCCCGGCCCTCGGTGAGCAGCACCAGGAGGTCGACCGCGACGAGGCCGAGGCCGCGCACGATCACGTCGTGTCCGGCGCGGAGGGATCCGAGGTCGGCGTCGGCCGTGAACGACGGCGGCAGGTAGGTGAGGCCGTGGCGCTCGGCGAACCCGGCCAGCCGGGTCTCGTCGACCGTCGGCAGAGCGCCGCTGTGCCCGAGCGAGAACAGGACCAGGTCCGCCTCGATCACGTCGCCGGAGTCGAGGACGACCCGCTGCGCACCGTTGTCGCGGCCGAGCACCTCGACGACGCGCGCCGCGTGCTCGCGGACCTCGACGTCAGGGCGGAGAGCGACGAGCGCCTCCCGGTGGAACCAGCCCAGATAGAGGCTCTGCAGCCGGCGGGTGGGGAAGCTGTCGGCGCGGAGCCCGTCGAGCTCGCGGCGCACGGCTTCGTCGCCCTCTGCGAGCGCGATCCGGCCGGCCCGCACCGCCCTCGCCCACTCGATCAGCGAGGGTCCGGGGCGCACCGGCCCCTCGATCGTCGCGCTCGCGTCGGTGAACATCGTCACGTCGGCTGCGCGCGAGTTGAGCTTCAGCAGCGGCGACTGCTCGTAGCGCCAGATCCGGCCGGGGCCGACGGGGTACGGGTCGACGACGTGGACGACGAGCGCGGCCGGCCCGAGGGCGTCCTCGGCGGCGTTCGCGGCGAGGCGCTCGAGGACCCCGACCGCGCGGGGACCTCCCCCGACGATCACGAGGGAGCGGGTCCCGTCCGATGGCGCTGACATGCGTCCACGATGACCCTTCCCCCGTGAGGACGCCGCTCTGTGACGACTCGTGACGATGTGAAGAAGTGTGTAGCGGCGGGGTTGGAGCCGGGTGGCCGCGGACCCTAGCGTCGGCCCCCACGGCGTGCAGAACGGTGCGCCCCGACAGGCAGGAGCCTCGAGTGCCCATCGAATTCCTCGGCATCGCCGCGCTCAACGACGGCAGCGAGACACGAGCACGCAGCGGCGCGAGCTTCGACCCGGAGTACACGGTGCGTCTGGCCGCGGCTCATGAGGACAGCGGGTGGGACCGCATCCTGTTCGCCTACCACTCCGGAGCCCCCGACCCCGCCGTCGCCGCCGCTTTCATCGCGTCGCGGCTCGAGCGCATCCAGCTGCTGCTGGCGCACCGGCCCAACGTCTCCTACCCCACGGTCGCGGCGAAAGCCTTCGCGACCCTCGATCAGCTGAGTGGAGGCCGCCTGAGCGTCCACGTGATCACGGGCGGGTCGGACGCGGACCAGGCCGCGGAGGGCGACTACCTGAGCAAGGACGAGCGCTACGCGCGCACCGCCGAGTACATCAGGATCGTCAAGCAGGTCTGGACGACCCGTGAGCCGTTCGATCACGTCGGGGAGCACTACCGCTTCTCCCGGTTCGTCAGCGACGTCTGGCCGGTGCAGCAGCCTCGGCCGCAGATCTCGTTCGGAGGCTCCTCTCCCGCCGCTCTGTCCGTCGGTGCCGCCGAGAGCGACGTCTACGCGCTCTGGGGCGAGCCGCTGCGGGACACCGCCGAGCAGATCCGCAGCATCCGGGAGGCGGCGGCGGCGGCCGGCCGCGAAGTCGCGCCGCGCATCCAGGTCGCCTTCCGACCCATCCTCGGGGCCACCGAGGAGCAGGCCTGGGAGAAGGCGGAGGGGATCCTCCGCCGCATCGAGGCGCGCACCCGCGAGACCGCCCCCGGAGGCCTCGCCGCGCCGGAGAACACCGGCTCGCAGCGCCTCCTCGCGATCGCCGCCGCAGGCGACCGTTTCGATCGCGCGCTCTGGACCAGGGCGGGAGTCGCCGCGGGAGCGCGCGGCAACTCGAACGCCCTCGTCGGGACGCCGGAGACGGTGGCCGCCGCGCTGCTCGACTACGTCGATCTCGGGGTCGACATCATCTCGGCGCGCGGCTACGACTACGTCGACGACACCCTCGACTTCGGTCGCCACGTGATACCGCTGGTGCGCGAGGAGGTCGCTCGACGCGACGCCGCGGCCGCCCAGGCCGCCGAGGAGGCCGCTCGTGTCCTCGTCTGACACCGTCGCGGCCGACGAGTTCGTCCATGTGCGGGCCGATGACCCGCGGGCCCGGCCCCTGCTCGACGAGCTCGAGCGCGAGTACGACACCCGCTACGGCACCGCCTGGGGCGAGCCGGCATCGGCCGAGCTCGCGCGCTACCCGAGCGAGGTGTTCGCCCCGCCGGAGGGATCCTTCGTCCTGCTTCTGCGCGACGGCACCGCGATCGCCGGAGGCGCGCTGAAGAGATTCGACGACACGACCGCCGAGCTCAAGCGCATCTGGACATCCTCGGCGCACCGTCGGCAGGGACTCGCCCTGCGCGTGGTCGCCGAGCTCGAGGCGGAGGCGCGCCGGCTCGGCTACTCGACCGTCTACCTCACGACCGGGCCGCTCCAGCCGGAGGCGCAGCGGCTCTACCTCACCGCGGGCTACACACCGCTCTACGACGTGACCCAGCCTCCGGAGGTGGTCGTCCTGCACGGCTATGCGCGGACGCTCACCGATCGGCCGCTCGATGTCGCGAGGATCCGGACCGCGCACGACGACTCCTTCGCGCAGCTCACCGCGTCCCTGCCCGACGGCGGAGCACGCCTGCGCGGTCGCGTCACGGGGCGTGCCTCATGAGCGGCACGATCGCGCCGCCTCGACCGCGGGACACGTCCGGCCCCCATCCCGGAGGCATCGACCTCGCCCGACTCGGCGAGCGGCCGGTGCTGCCGCTGCGCCACCCGGTGCGCTGGGTGGTCGCCGCACTGGTCCTCGTGCTCCTGCTGAACGCCGGACAGACCCTCTTCACGAACCCGTCGTGGGAGTGGCCGAAGGTCGGGACCTGGCTCTTCAGTCCGGCGATCCTGAAGGGGCTGCAGCTGACACTCCTCGCCACCGCCATCAGCGCCGTGATCAGCTTCGTCGGAGGCATCGTCGTCGCCGTAGCCCGGCTCTCGGGCAATCCGGTGCTGTCGACGCTCAGCTGGGTCTACATCTGGCTGTTCCGCTCGGTGCCGCTGATCCTCGTCCTCATCTTCCTGTTCAATCTCGGCAACCTGTATCCGACCGTCGGCATCGGCATCCCCTTCGGTCCGCAGTGGTCGGTGCCGACGGTGTCGCTGCTGCCTCCGCTCGCCCTCGGCGTGATCGGCCTGAGCCTGTCCGAGATCGCCTACAGCGCCGAGGTCGTCCGTTCCGGGGTGCTCGCGGTCGATCAGGGGCAGCACGAAGCGGCGAAGGCGCTCGGGATCCCGCAGCGCCGCCAGTTCACCCGCATCGTCCTCCCGCAGGCGCTCCGCTCGATCGTGCCCGCCTACGTGAACCAGATCATCGGCCTGCTGAAGGCGAGCTCGCTGCTGTTCTACGTCTCGCTGCTCGACCTGTTCGGGGTCGCTCAGAACCTCGGCAGCACGTACCCGACGGACATCATCCCCCTGCTCGTCGTCGCGACGATCTGGTACCTGGTGCTGACCTCGGCGATCTCGGTCGTGCAGTTCTACATCGAGCGCTTCTACGCCCGCGGCGCGCACCGGGAGCTCGCGCCCACGCCCCTCCAGCGGGTGCGGCGCTCGCTCGCCGGCCTGAGGAGTGCGCGATGACCGCCGCCATCGAGATCCACAACGCGACCAAGTCCTACGGCGACCGGACCGTGCTCCGGGGAGTCGACCTGCGCGTCGAGGCGGGCACCGTCACGGTTATCCTCGGTCCGAGCGGCTCGGGCAAGTCGACCCTGCTGCGGGCGATCAACCATCTCGAGAAGCTCGACGAGGGGTTCGTCTCCGTGAACGGCGAGCTGATCGGGGTGCGGCTGCGCGGCGGTCGGCTCAAGGAGCTGCGCGAGAAGGAGATCCTGCGCCAGAGGGCGAGGATCGGCTTCGTCTTCCAGAGCTTCAACCTCTTCCCGCACCTGACGATCCTCGAGAACGTCACCGAGGCGCCGATCTCGCAGGGGCAGCCGCCCGCGGAGGCCCGCGAGCGGGCACGCGCCCTGCTCGAGCACGTCCGTCTCGCCGACAAGGCGGCGGCCTATCCGAGGCAGCTCTCCGGCGGCCAGCAGCAGCGCGTGGCCATCGCGCGTGCGCTCGCGCTCGACCCCGAGGTGATCCTCTTCGACGAGCCGACCTCGGCTCTCGATCCCGAGCTCGTCGGGGAGGTGCTGCAGGTCATCCGGTCGCTGGCCGAGAGTGGCCGCACCCTCATCGTCGTGACCCACGAGATCGGCTTCGCCCGCGAGGTCGCCGACCGGGTGGTGTTCGTCGACGACGGCCTCGTCGTCGAGCAGGGCAGCCCGAGCGAGGTCCTCGACCGCCCGCAGAATCCGCGGACCCGCGACTTCCTCGGCCGAGTCCTCGGCTGAGCCCCCGCACTCCTCCTCCTCTCCATCCGCACGACAGACACAGGAATCGAATCATGACCAGACCGCACATCACTCGTTGGACCAGAGTCGGGGCGCTTCTCGCTGCCGCCGCGCTGACGACGGGCCTCGCGGCCTGCTCCGGTGCCGCCGCCTCCGACCCGGCCTCCCCGGGAGCCGCCTCCGGCACCACCACCGTCACCGTGGGTGCCCTCTCCAACGGAGCGGCGACCGAGACGGACATCGATGTGCCGGTCGTCGACGAGATCCGCGGCACGCTGCCGCAGGAGATCCTCGACCGCGGGACCCTGACGATCGGCGTCGGCGCTCTCCCCGCAGGCTTCCCTCCGCTCGCGTTCACCGGGACCGACACCGAGACCCTCACCGGCTCGGAGCCCGATCTCGGCCGCCTCGTCGCCGCCGTCCTCGGGCTGCAGCCCGAGGTGGAGAACTCCACCTGGGACAACCTCTTCGTGGGCATCGACACCGGAGGCAGCGACGTCGGCTTCTCGAACATCACCGTCACGGAGAAGCGCAAGGAGAAGTACGACTTCACCTCCTACCGCGCCGACACCCTCGCGTTCCAGGTCCTCGCCTCGAACGACTGGGAGTTCGACGGCGACTACGAGAACCTCGACGGACTCACCGTCGCGGTCAGCAGCGGCACCAACCAGGAGAAGATCCTGCTCGAGTGGCAGGCCCGTCTGCAGTCCGAGGGCAGGTCCCTGGAGATCACGCGACTGCCCGATGCCAACTCCGTCACTCTCGCTCTCGGCTCCGGCCGGATCGACGCCTACTTCGGGCCCAACCCGACGACGGTCTACCAGAACCGGATCTCGGAGGACGGCGCCGACCCGACCCGCAACGCCGGCACGTTCTCCGGAGCGGGCGAATCGCTCGACGGGCTGATCGCGGCGACTGTGAAGAAGGACTCCGGACTCGCCGAGCCGATCGCCCAGGCCCTCGGCTACCTCATCGGGAACGGTCAGTACCAGGACTGGCTGTCGGCCTACGGCCTGCAGGACGAGGCCGTGGACGAGGCCCTGGTGAACCCGCCCGGGCTCCCGCTCGACAACAGCTGAGCCGCCCCCGCCTCGGGCGCCCCGATCGACCAGCGGGGCGCCCTCCGCCCGCTTCCCCGAGGACTCCCATGCACCTGTTCGACTCGCTCACGCGCGAACGACTCGACCGCCCGACGAGCCGCAAGTGGAGCCTCCGCCCCGGCACCATCGGAGCCTGGGTCGCCGAGATGGACTTCGGTACGGCGCCGGCCGTTCGGAGGGCACTGCACGACGCCGTGGCCGGCGACGTGCTGGGCTATCTGTCCCCCTCGACTGCGGGCGAGCTGGGCGAGGCCGCCGCGGAGTACCTCGCTGAGCAGTACGCGTGGACGGTCGACCCCGCCCGCGTGCACTCCGTCTCGGATGTCATGGCCGCGCTCGGAGTGGCCGTCACCGAGTTCTCCCGCCCCGGCTCACCGGTGATCGTGCCTACCCCTGCTTACATGCCGTTCCTCACCTACCTGTCGGCCATCGGACGCGAGGTGATCGAGGTCCCGGGAACGATCGTCGACGGCCGCTGGGAGCACGACCTCGACGGGATCGATGCGGCCTTCGCGCAGGGAGCGGGCACCCTGGTGCTCTGCAATCCGCACAACCCGACGGGCTCGGTCCTGCCGCGGTCCGAGCTCGAAGGTCTCGCCGCTGTCGTCGAGCGCCACGGCGGGCGGGTCTTCGCCGACGAGATCCACGCGCCGCTGCGGTTCGACGGCGTCCCCCACATCCCTTACGCCTCGGTCTCGGAGGAGGCCGCCCGGCATTCCGTCACCGGAACGAGCGCCTCGAAGGCGTGGAACATCCCCGGCCTGAAGGCCGCGCAGCTGATCACCACGAACGACGCAGACGAGGACGTCTACTCGCGCTTCGGGTTCGCGGTGCAGCACGGCGCTTCGAATCTCGGCGTGATCGCCTCGACGGCCGCCTACCGGGAGGGCGGAGCGTGGCTCGACGAGGTCGTCGACTACCTCGACGGCAACCGGCGCCTCATCGCCGACTTCCTCGCCTCCGAGCTGCCCCGGATCGGGCACCGCACCCCGGAGGCGACGTATCTCGCCTGGTTCGACCTGGGTGCTCTCGGCCTCGCCGATCCCGCGCAGCACCTGCAGCGCGAGGCGGGAGTGACGCTCACCTCCGGACGCCTGTGCGGCGCCGGCTACGCCGACCACGTGCGTCTCGTCTTCGCCATGCCGCGTCCCCTCCTCCTCGAGGCGCTCGAAGCCGTGCGGGCCGCCGTGTGAACGGCGGAGCGCCTTCGCGGGGACTCGACGAGGTGGGACGGCGGAGCACCGAGGCGGGCGGCATCGCACGACAGTGGCGAGGAGCCGTCCTTCAGCGCCTCCGCTCCCTCTGCACCCCCGATGAGGCCGGGCCGCCGGCGGTGGACCGGGCGGCCTCGCGTGTCGAGGCTGTGCAGCTCGCCCACGAGATCGAGCACGGGTTCTTCCGCCCGGTGCCCGGCCGGGCGCAGGATCCGGAGTGAGACGGGGCGGACCCCCCCTACGTCCCGAAGAGGTTGGCGCGGGTCCCGCCGGGAGCGAGCTCGTCGCGGAGGATCCCGCGGCGGCGCAGGACGGGGACGAGGTCGTCGAGCATCCGGTGCAGGGTGACCGGGTGCAGGTCCCCGGAGAGGAGGAGCCCGTCGCTGCCGCCGTCGTCGCCGAGCTCCTCGACGAAGTCGGCGAACTCCTCCGCGGTGCCGACGAAGCCGGCGCGCTCGGCGACGCGGCCCTTGCGCGCCTTCCTGGTGAGCAGCTCCCGCAGCGGAGCGTCCTCCGTGCCGCCGTACAGGCCGGCGATGGTGCCGTGCGAGACGTGCTCGCCGAACACCGACCGCGGGACGGGGAGGTCCAGGTCCAGCCCGGTGAGGTCGGTCTCCAGGTCGCTCGACCAGCCGAGCGCGATCCGCCGCAGCGCGTCCTCGTCGGGGTGGCGCGACGCCTCGACGACGCGCGCGGCCTCCTCCGGGCTCGACACGATCTCGGGCTTCACGACGAAGAGCACGCGCAGGTCGTCCGCCGTCCGCCCGTGCTGCTCGGCCGCGGCGAGCACGCGCGCCCGGTAGTCGCGCACCGCCCGGGCCTCCAGAGGGGCGAGCGCGAGCTGCACGTCCGACTGCGTGCCGGCGAAGGCCAGGCCGCGCGGAGACCCGCCGGGGGAGACGACGATCGGGTCGCCGTTCTCGAAGGGGACGGCGTTCAGGGGTCCGTCCACGCGGAAGTGCTCCCCGCGGTGGCGGAACGCGTCGATCCGGGTGCCATCGGCGTAGCGGCCCGACTCGGGGTCGGCGACCAGCGCGCCCTCGCCCCAGCTGTGCCAGAGCCGGCGGACGACCGCCATCCACTCGTCGGCCCGGTCGTAGGCCGCGTCGTGCGACAGCGGCTCCAGGCCCACGTGACGGGCGCTGCCGACGTCGGTGACCAGGTTGATCCCGAAGCGGTCGGAGCTGAGGTGCTGCAGCGTCGCCGCCTGCCGGGCGGCGAGGTACGGGGGCGTGATGCCGGCGTTGATCGTCGGGGCCAGCCCGATCCGCTCGGTCGCCGCGAACAGGTACGGCGCCAGGAGGAGCGGATCGTGCTTCGGCCCGCCGTACGCTCCCCGCACCCGCAGGTCGAGCGTCTCCGGGGAGCCGAGCGAGACGGCGTCCTCCATCACGATCAGCTCGAAGCCGGCCTGCTCCAGCTCGCGGGCCGACTGCTGGTAGAGGCCGGGCTTCGTCCAGGCGTGGTTCCACTCCCGGTAGGGGTGCCCCCAGCCCTGCGGTCCGAAGCCGCGGGAGAAGAACCAGCCGAAGTGCTGACGGCGCGCCACGCTCACACCTCCGCGAGCGCGGGGAGGGCGTGTGCGCGCACCGCGGCGAGCCCGCGCTCGAGGTCGCGGAGGAGGTCGTCGACGTCCTCGATCCCGATCGACAGCCGGAGGAGCCCGGGGTGGATGCCGGCGGCGGCCCGCTCGGCGGAGGTGCGGCCGGCGTGGGTGGTCGACGCGGGATGCAGCACCAGCGAGCGCACGTCGCCGAGGTGGGTCATGTGGCTGAACAGCTCGACGGCGTCGATGAAGGCGGCCGCGCCCGCCTCGCCTCCGGCCACGGTGAAGGAGAAGACGGAGCCCTGCCCGCGGGGGAGCAGCCGCTGCGCGAGGGCGAACGACGGGCTCGACTCCAGGCCGGAGTAGTCGACCGACACGACCTCGGGCCGCCCCTCGAGGAAGCGGGCGACGGCGAGGGCGTTCGCGGAGTGCCGCTCGACCCGCAGCGACAGCGTCTCGACGCCCTGCCGCAGCAGGAAGGAGTTCAGCGGTGACGGCGTCGGTCCGAGGCGGGAGACCACGATGTCCCGCGTGTACGAGACGAAGGCGCGCCGGCCGTGCTGCTCGGTCCAGCTGCGGCCGCCGAACGACCGCTCCTCCTGGTTGAGGTGCGGGAAGAGCGCGGGGCGCGCCGCCCAGTCGAACGTGCCGGCGTCGACGATCACGCCGCCGAGGGCGGAGCCGTGCCCGGCGAGGAACTTGCTGGTCGAGTGCACGACCACGTCGGCCCCGTGCTCGATCGGGCGGAGGAGGTACGGGGTCGCGAGCGTGTTGTCGACCACGAACGGCAGCCCGTGCCGATGCGCGATCGCGGCCAGCGCCGGGAGGTCCAGCAGATCGTTCTTCGGGTTGGGGATCGGCTCGCCGAAGAGGACCCGGGTGTCGGGCCCGATCCGCCGCTCCCACTCGCCGAGGTCCGACGCGTCGTCGACGAAGTCCACGCCGATCCCGAGCCGACCGAAGTTCTGCACCAGCAGCCCCCGGTTGCCCTCGTACAAGCGGCGCGACGAGAGCACCCGGTCGCCGGCCTGCAGGATCCCCAGGAGAGCGGAGGCGGTGGCCGCCTGGCCGCTCGCCACCAGGATCGCCTCGGCGCCGCCCTCGAGATCGGCGAGCCGACGCTCGACCTCCTCGGTGGTCGGGTTCCCGTTGCGGGTGTAGAGGTAGCCCTCGTCCTCGCCGGCGAACCGCTCGCGGGC